>NZ_VFWS01000400.1:0-1379 GCF_006443065.1 Mesorhizobium sp. B1-1-5
TGACGCAGGTGTCAGGGCCCGCGCGATGCGACGGCTCTGTCCTCGGATCGTCGAGGCAGAGCCCGCGCTCGTACCGGATCGAACCGTTATTAAGGCTCTGGAGCTCCGGCCAAGCGGAGCGCGCCGATTTGAATGAGCAAATCCATGGCAGGTCGTGACCGCGAATGAAGCGGCTGTCGAACTCGACGTTGTGAGCGCAGAGGATATCGGCGCCGGCGACTACTTCCTTCCGCGCCTGGTCAGGGTCCCTACCCCCGCCCGCTACCGCGTCGGTGATGTGATGCACCGCCATCGCGGGGAAGCTGATCGGCATACCCGGGTTGACGAGGCGGGAATGCGGCCCGGTCTCGATGGCCCAGCCGGTCGGGAAGAGGCGGATCTCGGTCCAGCGCACTTCGACCATCTCGGCAGGATCTTCCATCGATGTTGTTTCGACGTCGACGACGCGGATGAGGGTGAGCGGCTCAGTCATGGGACTTGCTCCCGAAGGCCGATCCATCGCCGTGGGTTACTCTGACCTGGTCGATCTTGCGCTCCAAATCGACGATGAACTCCTCGCGGAGATCGTCGACATGCGTGTCGATCAAGCGCGCCAAGAGGCGGTGCAGACGCTCTCCCGGCTCGATCGTGATGTATGTGTCGAGATGCTCTGGATCGATGGGCAGGAGTTCGTCGGCCATCAGCCGATCGCCTTCTCGACGTAGGTGACGGCGTCGCCGACGGTCAGCCAGGTCTCCGCCTCTGCGTCGGAGATCTCGATGTCGAACTCCTCCTCGCAATCCATCACGAGTTGGACGAGATCCAGGCTGTCGGCGTTGAGGTCGTCGATGAAACCGGCTTCCTTCGTCACCCGGTCGGCGGTGACACCTAATGTCTCGACGATGATCTTCTTCACGCGGTCTGCGATGGTCATTGCTTTTCCTCGGGGTTCATGTCGCTACGGCGACGGCTTCAACGGGTTCCGGCGTAGGCTCCGGTGCCACCACCTGCGCGGCGAACCCAATTACTGCGGTCGCCAGTGCGCGCAGAGAATGGCTGTCTGTCACCGCGCCGGGGTGGCCCTCGATCACGGCCCGAGCGAGGTCGGTGGCGCCGGCGAAGCTAAGCGGCGTCACGATCGCGCGACCTCCGGCTTCAACGAGCATGACGTCGCCGACATTGAACGGCTGGTCGACCGTCGCCGGTCCGGCCTTGCTGGCCACCTTCATCATGCCCGGTTTGGTCACCGAGACGACCTTGCGGCCGTTCGCGAACTTGGCGACATCGGCGGCATGGACCTCCGTCGTCATGCCCGGATGTCCTTATGAACGTGGACGACGGTGTCCGCTGCATTGGGGACGGCACGCGGGACCAGCCTGCCTACCTTCTTCGACGCCGGT
>NZ_VFWS01000401.1:0-1377 GCF_006443065.1 Mesorhizobium sp. B1-1-5
GCGTCCAGTAGCGCAGGCGCATGATCATCGTTGTCATTTGCCGGTTGGTTTGCGTTGCCACTCTCATTGGTTCTCTGGATCGATGTCATTGTCTTTTGCTCACCAAACATACTGGAAATAGAGGGCCCGCCAGCCACCGAAGCGGCTTGCGGGCCCTATCAGCACAGGAAGGGACGTAGCTGTGCCGATCCACAACATGTCAGCCAAGGAATATGCCGATCACCAAAAATGTGACGGCTGCCGCGAAAGTTGGCGCGAGCAACCAACGCGCTTGGCCAATGCTTTTATCCATCTGCTTTCTCCGAATTTGGAGAAGCAACTACGCTAGCCCCTAAGCCGTTCCGCCTAGTCTCAAGAGGTAAGACCATCGCGTTTTGCGATCGGCCTTTGGTCTGGTCAGGGTTCAGACTGAAGTCCGCTAGAGGAACGTTCGGCCTGCCGACGTGTTCAGATGGCTGGCGCGCAGAAAATTTGTGCTGTCGCCGGAGCAACAGGAGAAAAACCATGAGGATACACCTTACCAGCACCGCTGCGGCGCTATTGCTTTTGGCCGGCGTCGGCGCAGTTGCGGCACAGGATGTGGTCATCACACCGGAACAGGACACCGTCGTGCGCCAATACGTGAAGAAGCAACCGCTGGCTTCCGTGAACCTTCTCGGACTTGAGCTGAATGTCGGCACGGCTCTGCCGGACACGGTCGAGCTCCATGAGGTTCCCAATGTCAAATACCGGTATGTGCTGGTCGACAACCGCACGGTTTTGGTGGACCCGAGCACCCGCAAGATCGTCAAAGTCTACGACTGAGACCTAGAACGAACCCGACCTCCGCCATAGCTGGCGGCGGGTTGGGTATGTCAAATCGCCATTCGGACAGTTGAGATAAACTCCTGAAGTCGAGACGTCGCAACCCCCTCGTGGCGCGCCTGGTGGATCTCTAGAACACGCGCTCAACTCGACTTGGCACAAGGTACTTACTTCCTGGTGATCCAATCCAGCAAGCCAACTTCGACCTGATCGCACCCGGCGTATTCGATTACCAGGGTCTTAGCCAGATCGCGCCATCGACATTTGGGCGCGTATGTTCCCAACACCAAATCTTTGAACACTGCCCGGAGAACATCGGCATCGAACGCTGAGATAGCGAAGGGAACCGGGTCTGCATCCTCCCAAGCTCGGGAGGTGTCATCGCCATGGCTTTGGCGCAGGCGTTTCAGAAGCTCGCGTGATGCCGCGAGCACGCGTCGGGAGTGATCAATATCGCGCGGAAATGCGGCGCGACGTGGCAGGAAGGTGGCTTCAATAGCCGCCCGCGCAATGTCTGTATGGGTATCGAGCATCGCTGCCTCCCTTAAGCAGCTATCGGGGCTGCACCTTCTT
>NZ_VFWS01000402.1:0-1376 GCF_006443065.1 Mesorhizobium sp. B1-1-5
GCGCTGTAACGATGCTCGCGGAGATGGTGAGCGAAAATCTGGCCGCCGACACGCGCGATGTCCGCTGCGGTCAGTACGGCGACATCGAAGTGTTCCTTCAGCGTTGAAAACTCGCCATCGGGATCGATGAGCAACTGCTGGACGCGGCCGAAGGACTTCTCGAAGAGGCGGCGCAGCAGCATCGATTTGCCGGCGCCGCTGTTGCCCTGAATCAAAAGGCGGCCGTCGATCAGCTTGGCGAGGTCGATGCCGACGGGCTCACCCTTGCCGGTGGCGCCGATGTGGATGTCGCTGTCGGTGATTGGTCGCGCCGGCGCCGAGGTCTCGATCGGCAGCACGGTGGCGCGCGGTTCGCGCTCGACCGGTTCGTCTTCCTCGATGCGGACCGGCGAGGGGACGCCGGCTTCCTGTGCCAGGAGCTGGGCGACCTGCTGGTCGGCCGGCGAGAGCTTCGCCATATCCTCTGGCTTCGGGAATGCGATGCCGAACCGGCGGTCGATCGGCCGTTCGCCGGCCTCACGGACGAGATGCTGCATAGCGGCTGTCCTTTGTTGCAAGAGTTCGCCATTCCGTTGTGCCTTCGATCGCTGCCATCGCGGCATCATCCAGCGCGGCCGCCATATCGTCGGCGGCGCGGCGCAGCAGCTCGGCTGACCAATCGGCGGTGACATCGATGAGCTCTTCGAGCGCGCGTGAGGCAGTGGAGAGCGGGCCTGTCATTTGCCGCCACCAACAGTGGCAGCGTTGAGCCGATAGATTTCCGTTGCGGCCGCAAGCTGCTTGCCGAGATCCTTGATCGTCTTGGCGGCGGGATCGCCGGTCAGCACCAGGCCGGCGTTGAGCATCACATCGTTCAAGCTGAAGGTCTGCTCGACGGTGTCGACGCCGCCCTGAACTGCGACGACCGAGAACTTGCCGGCCTCGGCGCGGACCTCGCGCATCGTGTCGGGCTGCGCATAGATCTGGTTGGCGACGATTGTTGGCGACGTTGGCTGCGCAACCGGGATGGGTGCGCCCGTCTGCACCAGATGGACGCCGGCGTCGGACAGGATGCGGATGAGATGATCGGCCCGGCGGCGGACCTCATCACGGCTGTCGTCGTCCCAGTCATGCCACAGGGGGCGCACAAGGCCGAGGCGCTCACGTCGCATCCCTTCGGCGAGGATGTCGCGGACCGCTCTCATCGCGGCACCCTCACACGGTGCCTGAAGACCGGCTCGAAACCCTTCGGCTCGAACTGGTAGCCGCGACCCCAGACGGTGCGGACGACATCTAGGCCATCATTCATTTCGAGCAGCTTGGCGCGAAGTTTGCAGACGAAGACGTCGATGATCTTCTCCATCGGCTCGTCTTCGCCACCGTAGATGTGATCCATC
>NZ_VFWS01000403.1:0-1376 GCF_006443065.1 Mesorhizobium sp. B1-1-5
CGCGTGGCCTTGGTGCATGCAAGGTCACGCAAGCTCGCCTTGCTTAGTTCTTCTTTTTGTTGAGGAAAGTCCAAGGCGAGTTGACCGGTAGGGTTATTGTGTCCGGCACGGTGTCGACGCCGGTCACGCCTGCCTTGCGCCCGGTATAGCCCGACTGGATGACCGAGACGCCGTCCAGGATGAAAAGCTGGCTCTTCTCCATGCCTGGTTTCAGCGCGCCGGTTACGGAAACCGGCTGGTAGGCCCGCGATATTTTGTAGGGCTGAGCCGGGGTGACCAGGACGATCTGGTTGGGTGGTGGTGTCGGCATGTGGCTGCAGGCGCCGGTCCACGGCACCAGTAGGAATTGATAGACAAGATCGCCTTCGCGATCGACCGGCAACGCATAGCCGGCTATTTGTATGGTCTTGTCCTGCAGGCCGAGGGATAACGTCTCGCCGCGATCGGGCAAGTTTGCCGCGATCATCGGCAGGCCAGCTTCTTCGGCAACCGCCTGGGTCGCCGGGCGCAAATCCTTCCAGAATATGTGTGTGGTCTCGGCCGAAGCGAGGGCGGCTGTAAAAGCCGACATCGCGCCCGCGAACGCTGCCATGGCTATCAGACGTTTGGTCATCGGACGTTTTCCTTTGCGTTCGAGTAAAGACACCGCCACCGGCGACGTCAACGCTCGAGCCGCATTACATGCCGGCGAGAACCGGTCATGCCGGCGTCGTGAAAGCCGCGCGCCGCAAACATGTCGCGAAACCCCATGAAACGGTAGCTCGGCGATGCCTCGCCCACCGGATAGGCCTCAATGATATGCGCCCCTTGGCGAACGCGTGGTCAATGGCCGCATCGAACAATGCGAAAGCAAAACCGCGGCCGCGCAAAGCCCTTGGCACATAAAAGCAGACGATGGACCATACCCCCGTCTCGCTGTCGTCCTGCCGCTTTGAAAGCCTTCGGTAGGTTTCGCGCGGCGCGACCGAACACCAGGCAACGGTCTTGCCGTCGATCTGGGCGAGGATGCCGACCGGCCTGCCGGCATCGATAAGTGCCATCATCTGGCGCTTTTTCTCATCATTCGGGATGTGCTCGCGGACGGACTGCCGCCACGCCATGCACCAGCAATATTTTGGCGCACCCGGCTGCTCGAACAATATCTCGAAGTCGCCGCGTGTTGCCGGCGTCACCTCCGTGAACCGGATATCGGCAAGATCAGCTTTTTCTGGAGGTGAGCCGTTCCAGCCTTTTGGCATCCGTTAACTCCTTCACGGCGTCCCGGCCGATCCAGCGCGCCGTCTTGTCGGATGATCCGGCCAACTTTTGCGCGAGCGCAAGGGCAGGGGCATGCAGCGCCGCCGAGCGTTTGCCAATCTGCCGCAGCGCCCAGCTGA
>NZ_VFWS01000404.1:0-1374 GCF_006443065.1 Mesorhizobium sp. B1-1-5
TCCCGCGACATCGTCGAAAAGGCAGGCGTCAAGGTCAGCGAGATCGACAAGCAGCCGCTGATCGACGCGATGAAGCCGGTCTACGACAAATACCTGTCGACGCCGGCGCTGAAGGACCTCGCCGCCCG
Organism: Mesorhizobium sp. B1-1-5; assembly: GCF_006443065.1. Taxonomy (NCBI): domain Bacteria; kingdom Pseudomonadati; phylum Pseudomonadota; class Alphaproteobacteria; order Hyphomicrobiales; family Phyllobacteriaceae; genus Mesorhizobium; species Mesorhizobium sp. B1-1-5. The sequence continues at coordinate 129 of NZ_VFWS01000404.1, forward strand.
CGTCCAGGCAACCAAGTGAAGTCGGCCGCGGGGCGGGCAATGCACGCCGTCCCGCGCCTTCGTGACCGGCCGGCGATCGGGAGGATCAGATGGCGACAATGACAAGCAGCGCGGCGCCGCCACGGTTCAGCGTCGTGCTTTCGAGGATCTGCGACGGGGCACTCTACCTGGCCGGCATCGGCTTGGTCGCCATGACCGCGCTCGTCGCCTATCAGGTCTTCTTCCGCTTCGTGCTCAATTCGTCGCCGAGCTGGACCGAAACCAGCGCCATCATGCTGATGAACTGGTTCATCTTCCTCGGCGCCGCCGTCGGCGTGCGGGAGATCTACCATATGGGGTTCGACGTGCTGCTTTATGTCCTGCCGAAAGGCAGCAAGGGAGCGTTGCGCACGCTGTCCGACCTGATCGTGCTCGGCTTCGGATTCGGCATGGTCTGGTACGGCTGCAAGCTTGTCGGCCTGACCTGGCACACCATCATCCCGGCGCTCGAGCTGCCGGGCGGCTTCGACTATCTGCCGCTGGTCGCCGGCGGCGTGCTGATCTGCCTGTTCTCGGCCGAGCGCATCGCGCTGCGCTGGTCGGGCGTCGATATCGACAAGGACATCAATCTCGAGGACGTGCCGGAGATGCCGGCGGTGCAGGAGGCCTAGATGGAGCTCTGGATCCTGTTCGGCGTCTTCACGCTGCTGATGTTCGGCGGCACGCCGATCGCGTTCTGCCTCGGTGCGGCCTCCTTCGCCACCGTGCTCTATCTCGGCCTGCCGCCCCTGGTCGTGTTCCAGCAAATGAAGTCGGGCATGAGCGCGTTCTCCCTGATGGCGATCCCGTTCTTCATCTATGCCGGCGATCTGATGGTGCGCGGCGGCATCGCGCAGCGCATCGTTTCCTTTGCCGGCTCCCTGGTCGGCCATGTCCGAGGCGGTCTCGGCCAGGTCAACACCATCGCCGGCACGCTGTTCGGCGGCATTTCCGGCTCGGCCGTGGCCGAGGCCGCGGCCGTCGGCGGGCTGATGATCCCGCAGATGAAGGCACGCGGCTATGGCGCCGACTATGCCGTCAACGTCACCTCGATGGCGGCGCTGATCGCGCTGCTTTTGCCGCCATCGCAGAACATGATCATCTATTCGATCGCCGGGGGCGGCAAGATTTCGATCGCCGACCTGTTCACCGCCGGCATACTACCGGGCCTTTTGTTCGCCGCCTCGCTGATGGTCACCGCCTATTTCGTCGCCAGCAGCCTCGGCTA
>NZ_VFWS01000405.1:0-1373 GCF_006443065.1 Mesorhizobium sp. B1-1-5
ATCCTGGTCACCCACGACCAGACCGAGGCCAATGCGCTTGCCGACCGCATCGCGGTGATGGAAGGCGGCGTGCTGCAGCAGTTCGATACGCCGGACAGGATCAAGGAGCGTCCGGCGAACCTGTTCACCGGCACATTCGTCGGCGAGCCGCCGATGAATGTCTTCGAGGCCTATGTCGGCGCCACCGCCGGGCGCATCAATCTCAGGCTTCCCGACGGGCTGTCGCTGGACTACGACAAGGACGCCTTCAGCGCTCCCGTCCGCGCCCAGTTGCTCAGCCGCGAGCGCGTCGTCCTCGGCATCAGGCCTTACGCGGTGCGGCGCTCGAAGGAAGGGGTCCCCGCCAGGGTTTCGGCCAATCAATGGCTTGGCGACCAGACCCATATAGCGGCCGATTTCGCCGGCGGCTCGCTGGTCCTGGTCGAGCACGACCGCACCCGGCTGGACCTTGGCGCGCCGATCAATGTCAGCATCGACCCGAAGAACCTGCATGTCTTCGACCAGGCGAGCGGCGAGGCCATTTCGCACGGCATGGAGCTCGCCTGATGCGTGATCTCTTGATCGGTATCGACGCCGGTACTTCCGTCATCAAGTCCATCGCCTTCGACACGAAAGGCCGGCAGATCGCCGCCGCGGCAACGCCGAACCATTACGAGACGCTGCCGGGCGGCGGCGCCGAACAGGATCTTGCGCGCACATGGGTGGATGCGGCGGCGACCTTGCGCCAGCTCGCCGAGAAAGTGCCCGATCTCGCCGGCCGGACCATCGCCATCGCGGTGACCGGGCAGGGCGACGGCACCTGGCTGATCGACGGCAAGGGCGAGCCGGTGGCGAAGGGCTGGCTCTGGCTCGACGCGCGCGCCGCTGGCGTCGTCGAGGAGATCCGCGCGCGGCCCGAGGACCGGCTGCGCTTCGAAAAGACCGGCAGCGGGCTCGCCGCCTGCCAGCAGGGCTCGCAGTTCGTGTTCATGAAGCGCAACATGCCTGAAATGCTCGACAAGGCGGCGACGGCGTTTCATTGCAAGGACTGGCTCTATTTCAAGCTGACCGGCGAACGCGCCACCGATCCTTCCGAGGGAACCTTCACCTTTGGTGATTTTCGAACCCGCGACTATAGCGACGAGGTGCTCGACGTGCTCGGCGTCGCCGATCTGCGGCATCTCCTGCCGCCGGTCACCGACGGCACCAGGCACAGCGCCGGTCTGTCGCCAGCGGCGGCCGCCGCCACCGGCATGCTTGCCGGCACGCCGGTCGTGCTCGGCTATGTCGACGTCGTCTGCACCGCGCTTGGCGCCGGCCTGCTCGACCGCGAGCGCAAGCCCGGCTGCACAATCATCGGCTCCACCGGCATGCATATGCGGCTGGCCGAGACG
>NZ_VFWS01000406.1:0-1371 GCF_006443065.1 Mesorhizobium sp. B1-1-5
AATGGCTGTCTCGATCATGACTGCATCATAAGAGATAGATGCAATTGCATCAAGCTTGACGACCAATGCATTTGCATCTAGGTAGAGGCGAATGCATCGATATCGAGAGGCAAATCCGATGAAGCATGCCAACACCCTCATTCTCGTCAGCCATCCCCTTTGCCCCTATGTCCAGCGTGCGGCGATCTCGCTGGCCGAGAAAGGCGTGCCGTTCGAGCGCGTCGACATCGACCTCGCCAACAAGCCTGACTGGTTCAAGGCGGTCTCGCCGCTCGGCAAGGTGCCGCTGCACGCGCAGCAGCGGGGGAACGATGAGACGGTGATCTTCGAATCCGCCGTCATCCTCGAATTCCTCGAAGAAACTGAGGCCAATCCCCTCCACCCGGCCGACCCCTATGCCCGGGCCCGGCATCGTGCCTGGATCGAGTATGGCTCAGCCATCCTCAACGCCGTCGGCCGGTTCTATTCGGCGTCGACCGAGGCAGGATTCCTTGCCGAGTCTCGGACGCTGTCGGAAATGTTCGATCGTGTGGAGACCGAATTGGCGGGCGAAGCCGGCCGGACTGGACCATGGTTCGAAGGCGGGCGCTTTTCGCTCGTCGACGCAGTCTACGGCCCTGTCTTCCGCTACATCGATACCTTCGACCGGATCGGCGATTTCGGCATTCTGGACGGCAAACCGCTCGTCCAGGCCTGGCGCCAGGCATTGAGTGGACGCCCGTCCGTCAAGCATGCCGTGGCGCAGGACTATCCACTGCGCCTGCATGCCTTCCTGCGGGCGAAGGGATCGTATCTTTCGACGGTCATTCGCAAGAACGATCCGGCCAGCGCGCTTCCGCCAGCCCAGTTCGCCTGAACGGATGGACCACCGTGCCGGCCACCATCGAGGCGAGGAACTGCGGCGAATGCGCGGCGTCGCGGCGCCACCCCGCGGCTTATGCCTGGGCGGCATCAAAATCCGCACGCGCTTCGCGCACCGCATCATGGTTGAGTTCGGCCCATAGGATCAGTTGATGAAAGGCGCCGAACATCGAGCGCCCGAGATCGGTCAGGCTGTATTCAACGCTCGGTGGTTTGGTCGGGAACACTTCACGATGCACATAGCCGTCGCGCTGCAAATCATGCAGTGTCTGGGTCAGCATGCGCTGCGAAATGTCGGGCACCAGCCGCCGCAACTCACCGAAGCGATACGGCCTTTCAGCCAGCGCCATCACCAGCAGCGATCTCCATTTGCCGCTGACGCCCTGGATGACATTGCGAACCGGACAGTCGGCAAAATTACCGCCCCCGCTCATCGCTTTGTAGGTCTCCAGCTTCGATTTCAGATTGGTGACCTTGCCGTCCATCGCTGGTTCCCTGGATGTGCCTACC
>NZ_VFWS01000407.1:0-1368 GCF_006443065.1 Mesorhizobium sp. B1-1-5
GCTTTGTCCGCAGCTCTCGTCGCCTGCTCTGTGAGAACACCTATTGTCATCGGGTCATCGATCATGGCGGTCGGCAAATGCCCTGCCACCCATTTGTCGAGAAAGGCGACAGCAGTGACGGGGTTCTGGGAGACGCCAGCGGAGGCCGATGCTGGCCAAGGGGAGCAACGTGGCCCCAACCCACTGGTTGCAACCAAGTGAACAAAGCCCGCCACCTTCCGGAGCGGGCCAAGCCTGGAATAGGCCCCTCTAACCTACACGGTACCTCTGTACTGGCTAACCTCCCCATCAAACCGATATCCCACGCTCGACAGCGCATCTGGCTATCATTTCATCCAGAGCGTGATCCGAGACTGGGCTAACTGACACTCGCGCACTGCCCGACGGTGATTTGTCCCGCCTGAACGCAAAAAGCCGCCAGCTGGCGCCAGCGAGCAAAGGAAGAGACTCCAGAATAGTATTTAGATTTGAAGTCCCCGCCGCTTCAGTTTTGAAGTCCTCCGGTTCTCCAGCATTGTTCAAACGAAGGAAGAGCCGTGCGGATGAAATTAGCTCGTGCGGGTGATGCAGCAATGGAGCCCCGCCTTCGTCCGCTTTATCTTCGGTTCTGGTGTCGCGCAGGGAATCCCAGACTTCAGCCGCTGCTCGCGGAGCCGACTTCGCATCCCATGCGGCGCGCTCGACCTCGACCAATTCGCGCGCAGCATCCGAGGTGCGCTCCTTTCTGACTTGTCTTTCTTTCTCGGTGAAGCCTTGCCCTTTCCCGCATCGTTGCGCCGATCTGACCTGCCGCTGCCGCACAAAACGCGCACAGGAGCGCGAGAACATCATCCGCAAGTCGCGCAAGAGCTTCGGCATTCGCCTGAGCGGAGGACGCTCAAGGTTGTGCGCGACGCGACGGCTGGCGACGCTAGGTGACAGGTGATGTGGATTTCGCGTGCCGGCACAGAACCTGCAGCTCCGGACGTCTGCCTCAAAGTGCAGCTGCAGGGTTCGCCACCAGCTCTTGCAGCCGGCAGTAATGCCTCCACGGCGCGGCGTTGCCGTCAGCATGGCGCGTCTGAGCTGATGGACGCCTCGTGCCGCCGCCGTCGCATTCTTCGGGGATACTTGAACCCTAGCGGATGGAACATTCCAGTCCCAACCCGGTTAGGGCAAGAAGTACCGTTGCGGCCAGCACGCGTCTCTAGTGTTGGCGGATTTCCTCGAGGCGCATCGTCCAACATCGTGCATTGGAGTCGACCGCGATCGCTACAGGCGCATGGTCGCTGTCTGCACCGCCGCAGGCGTCGATATCGGCGGTTGGATGGTCAGGCAGGGCTATGCGCTTGATTGGCCGAAATACAGTGCCGGCTTCTACGTTGGAGC
>NZ_VFWS01000408.1:0-1366 GCF_006443065.1 Mesorhizobium sp. B1-1-5
CTTGGCGAAGGTAACGGCATAGATTCCAGGGTCTCCGCGACGCCGCTTCGCGGCTGCTCCGCCCTGGAATGACGAGGCTGGGGGGCTTCAGCCAATCGCCAGCGTTTGCGCTGACTTTCACGGACATGAACGGAAAATCTTGCACCAACACAAACAGCAACCTTTCAAGAATCCCTATGTCGAGGACCTAGTCGAAATCCGGAATCGTGCCGGGCGGCAGTCCCAGTCGGCCGTTCAGCTCCTTCAAGAACCGGCACAGGTCCGGATTGCCCGCTGCGCTCGCACCGTTGCCATTGCCGTCCGACGCATAGCCGTTGCCGTGGCCATTGCCGCAATTGGCGTTGCCGTTGAAGCTGCCGCCATTGAAGTTGCCGCTGAAACTTCCGGCATTGCCGTTGCCGTTGAAATTGCCGCTGTTGCCATTGCCGTTGAAGTTGCCGGAATTTCCGTTGCCGTTGAAATTTCCGGTATCGCCAAGACCGTTGGCGACACCGGCCCCGATTGGCAGGTCGGCAATCCTGACCAGGGTCGAGGCGTCGGCGGCCAGGAACGCCGCGAGCAGCGTGCCGAGCGCGAGGCCGTTGCCGTCAAGCAGCCTCGCCGCCACCCGGCGCCTGCGAGTCCGGGTGGATGTGCTCAAGCCGGTCATCAGCGGTTTCCCCGGCCGTTGGAGTTGCCGTTGAAGGCGCCGACATTGCCGTTTCCGTTGAAGTTGCCGCCGTTGAAGTTGCCATTGCCGGCACCGATGTTGCTGTTGCCGTTGTATTGGCCGGTGTTGGAGTTGCCGTTGAAGGCGCCAATGTTGCCGTTGCCGCTCGTCGGCGAGGTGTTGGAGTTGCCGTTGAAAGCGCCGACATTGCCGGTGCCGCTGTTGAAGGCGCCGACATTGCCCGTACCGCTGTTCTTGTAGCCGACATTGCCGCCGAAATTGCCGAGCGGGTTCATGCCCCTGACGTTCGCGCCGATGGATTGGCCGTATTTGCCGACCGCTCCCTGGACGGCCGACATGCCGAAGGCCTGGCTGCCCGTCGTGGTGTCAGCCTTCGCCGCGGTTGCGCTCAACAACCCCAGGCATAGCGCCGGTATGACGTAGCGTTTCATCTGCGAGCTCCTTCCATGGCTTAGCTTTTGAAATTGGGATCTGTTTCAAAAAGGATTGGGCGAAAAAGACTGGGACCGCCGGCGACATGTCGCGGTAGCCTTGCGCGGGGGACGGGCGCTTGGCTCGACGGTCCCAGAGCCATCAGCGTCTTTCCAAGCCGAAGCTTGGCGACGCCGGCGGTTGGGCGGGGACTAGTGGTTCCCGTTGCCGTTTCCGTTGCCGTTGCCGAGACCGGCGTTGCCGTTGCCGTTGGCGATGGCGGTT
>NZ_VFWS01000409.1:0-1364 GCF_006443065.1 Mesorhizobium sp. B1-1-5
CAATCGTCATTGTCTGCGGCGCCGGATTTTTCGCCTATGCCTGGAAGCCGGCAATCGATCCTGTCGAGCCGCCTCAACGATCGTCGTTCGACCCGGCGTTGATCGAGAAAGGCGCTGTGCTGGCCTCGGTCGGCAATTGCACCTCCTGCCACACCAGGCCCGGTGAAAAGTCCTATGCCGGCGGGCTCGCCGTGCCGACGCCGTTCGGCACCATCTATTCGACCAACATCACGCCAGATCCACAGACCGGCATAGGCCGCTGGTCGCAGGCAGCCTTCAACCGCGCCATGCGCGAAGGCGTCGACCGCGAGGGCAGGCATCTCTACCCGGCCTTCCCATTCGATCATTTCACGCGTGTCTCCGATGAGGACAACCGCGCGCTCTACGCCTATCTGATGACGCGCCAGCCGGTGAACAACCCGCCGCCTCCGAACGAGTTGCCTTTCCCGCTCGATATGCGCCTGGTGCTGGCCGGCTGGAAGCTGCTGTTCTTCGACAGGGGCGCCTATCAAAACGATGCGTCGCAAAGCACGCAGTGGAACCGCGGCGCCTATCTGGTCGATGGGCTCGGTCATTGCGGCGCCTGCCACACGCCGCGTAATCGGTTCGGCGCGGAAGAGAAGGGGTCGCACATGGCCGGCGGCGAGGCCGAAGGCTGGACGGCCTTTGCGCTCGAGGGCACTTCACCGGCGCCGATACCGTGGACGCATGACAGCCTGTTTGCCTATCTCAGGCAAGGCTGGCATGCCGACCACGGCGTCGCCAATGGCCCGATGGGCGAAGTGACGGGCAATCTCGGCCGGCTTCCCGATGCCGACATCGACGCCATGGCCACTTACGTCATGTCGCTCATGGGCGAACCATCCGCCGAACGGACGGCAGCCGCGCAGGCTATCCGCGGCCGCGCCGCGGCCGACCCGGCGTCCACCGCCGCCGTGGTGCCGACATCCGCCGATACGCCGGCGGCGCGTGGAGCCGTCATCTACCAGGCCGCATGCGCCACCTGCCACGACGGCGGCCGTCCGCCGCCTTTTGGCGGTATCAATTTCCATCTGTCGAGCGCGGTCAACGCGCCAGATCCGCAGAACGTCATCAACACCGTGCTGTTCGGCCTGCCGGCGGCGGGTGGACGCCCGAGCGCCATCATGCCGGGATTCGCAGCGACGCTGAAGGACGACCAGGTGAATGACCTGCTGGCCTATCTGCGCGATGCCTTTGCCGGCAAGCCGGCCTGGCAGGATGCGGCGGCCAGGATCGCCGAGACGAGGAGGGGAAACTACCGGGGCAGCGTTCGGCCCTCGGACGGCATCGAGCGCGGCCCGGACAATGTAGGAGCGAAGGACAGATGATCAATCTCAACGTCA
>NZ_VFWS01000041.1:0-42037 GCF_006443065.1 Mesorhizobium sp. B1-1-5
GCGAAGCCTTCGCCAAATCGAGCCTGAAAAACTTCGGCGACAGCCGGGCAATCGGCGCAAAGCTCGGCTTCAGCGTGAAGTGGTGAGCGGAGTGTGGTGATGAATACGGCCCGTATCCTCGCATAAGTGGGGCTGGCTGGCCGCCGGCCAGCCTTACACCGCGTGTTGAAGCTGGCTGAGCCCGCCATCGACGACAAGGCATGCGGCATTCATGAAGGGGCATTCGTCGGAAATCATAAACACCGCCGCAAGGGCGATTTCGCGGACCGACGCGATGCCACCGCCGGGATGCAACGCCATTGTTTTGGCCCGTGCTGCGGCCGGATCGGGAAAGCTGTTCCAGTAGTCGATCACCTTTCGCGTCTCCACATAGCCAGGCGCCAGTGCATTCACCCTTATACCGCGAGCGGCGTATTCGAGAGCCAGCGATCTCGTTAGGCCGAGCAGCGCATGTTTGGCGACCGGGTAGGGGAAGGTGTGCGGGATGATCGTGAAGCTGTGGGTCGAAGCGATGTTGAGGATGGTGCCGCCACCGTTTTCAATCATTCCCGGAAGTGCCGCCTTGCTGCAGTTCCAGGCACCTTTGACATTGACATCGAAATTGCGGTTCCACTCTTCTTCGGTCGCCTCCAGCGGTGTTGAAAACACGTTCATTCCTGCATTGTTGATCAGCGCGTTGATAGGGCCGATTTCCCTGTCGGCCCTCGTGACGGCATCGGCGATAGCGGCCCCGTCACTGACATCCGCGGTGGTATGTCCGATATGACCTTGCGGCGCGGACAGGCCGGCGACGGTCCGGTCGAGCAGGTCCCCATCGCGGTCGACCAAGAACAGCCTTGCCCCTTCGGCAAGGCACGCCTCGGCTATGGCCAGTCCGATGCCTTGCGCGGCGCCCGTCAGGAAGATGCGTTTGCCGAACAGCCGATCAACCATGGTTGTTACTCCAGTCGAAGACAGTCATTGCGAATTCCGCGCTGAAAATGCCGCCGGGAGCAAGCATTACAAGTCCCATTGGGTCGGTCTCCAAATGCTTCAGCGCATTAGGGGCGTGGCTCATCGGCTCCAGACAGAAGAAGCTGCGGTCGCTGTCCGGCGCATAGAGCATGTAGCGGCGGAGTGCTGGGCTGGCTTCGATTTCAAGTCCCAGCCTTTGTTCCGGCCAAGCGATCCGCGCCTGTCCGCTCCAGCCTTCGAAACAATTGTTCAGCCAACGGTCGGGCAGTCGGCGCGGCGTTGAGAAATCGACATCGTCCGCCAGCGCAACCCGCTCCGCCGGCAGATGCCCTGCGCGTTCGGTCCACCAGTCGCTGGCAGGCGCGAAAAGGGTGGTCAGCGGCGTTCGTGGAAAGAAGGGATGAAAGCCGAGGCCGAAGGGAAGGGCGATTTCGCCGGTGTTGGTGACCGAGATCTGGAGCGCTAGGCGCGCGCACGAAAGGCTGAACGACTGTCGCGCGTGATAAGCATGGGGCGAACCGAAACCCTCCGGCTTGTCAAAGCACAGCTCGACATGATCGGCTCGGCGCTCGGTCACCTTCCAGGCATCGAGCCATCCATCTCCATGGATGAATAGAGGATCGGGCGCATTGGGCGCCAATCGGAACGTTCGGCCGCCGCAGGAGAAAGCGTTGCCTTCAACGCGATTGCCGATCGGCACCAAAGGAAAGCAGGCGCAATCCGCAACGTCGAATTCGGCCTCGCCTTTGTAGGGACGCAGGAATGGCACCCCTTCGGCCGTATGCCCGTCGACGACAGCGCCTCCCTGCGGGCTGATCCGGACGCTCAACCGATCGTTCTCGATGAGTATCCAGGGTGACATGCGATCGCCCGGCTCAGCGCCTTCCGAATGCCGACGAGCGGAGATTGTCGAGCAGCACCGCGAGCAACAGGATCACTCCGCGCACGATGTATTGGTAGAAAGCCGCGATGTTGAGTAGGTTCATCACGTTCTCGGCGATACCCATGATCAGCACGCCAACGATGACGCCCGACATGGCGGCGCGACCGCCGGCCAGCGAGACGCCGCCGAGGACGCAAGCCGAGATAACGGAGAGCTCCAAGCCAACCGCCGCGTTGGGCTGGCCTGAGGTGATGCGTGAGGCCAAAAGGATGCCCGCGATACCGCAGACGAAGCCTTGCAGCGCGAAGATCCAGATGCGCGTCCTGTCGACATTGACGCCGGCCAGCCGCGAGGCTTCCGGATTGCCGCCGATGGCCAGTGTATTCTTGCCGAAGACGGTTCGGTTGAGCACGAAGCCGAAGATCCCGAACAGTATGGCCAGCACCCAGATCGGCGTCGGTATGCCGAGCAGTTTCGACAGTGCCAGCTGGTAGAAATCCGGGCTGTTGATGCCAACGGCGCGGCCGTCGGACGAAATCAACGCGAGGCCGCGCACGATCTGCATTGTGGCCAGCGTCGTGATCAGCGCGTTGATGCGGAATTTGGCGATGACGACGCCGTTGATGAAGCCGACAAAGGTGCCGCAGGCGATTGCAGCGAGAAGCCCGAGCAGGATCGAGCCCGACGCGTTCGATGCCATCACCGCGACCATGCCGGCAAAGGCGACGATGGAGCCGACCGACAGGTCGAAGTCGCGCGCCGCGAGGCAGAACATCATCGTGCAGGCGACGATGCCGACGGTGACCACGGACTGAAGCAGGCCAAGCATGTTGCGGTCGGTGAGGAAGTTCGGCACGAGCAGCGACACCAGCGCGAAGGCGACGATGAAGATGACGACGAGGCCTTGTTCGCCGAGCAGGATCTTCTTCAGTCGACTGGTCATTAGAAGTCCTCAGGATGCGATCGCGTCGGGGGTTTTCTTGTCGGGGAGCGCCGCGGCCAGGATCGCCTTTTCGGCGAATTGGTCGCGCGCGAGCTCGGCGCTGATGCGCCCGCCGCACATCACCAGGATGCGGTCGCAAATGCCCATCACTTCCGGCAGCTCGGAGGAGACGATGACGATCGCCATGCCCTCCTCGGCCAGTTGGTAGAGCAGCTCGTAGATCTCCGATTTGGCGCCGATATCGATGCCGCGCGTCGGCTCGTCGACGATCAGCACGCGTATGTCCTGTTCGGACAGCCAGCGGCCGAGGATGACCTTCTGCTGGTTGCCGCCGGACAAGTTGACGATATCCTGCTTGCGCGACGGCGTGCGCACCTTGAGCTTCTTGATGAAGGTTTCGGCCGTCGTGATCTCGCTCGTCCGGTTCAGGACGCCGAAGCGCGTGTGATGGCGCCTGGACGAGATGTTGATGTTCTCCTCGATCGAGCGGCCCTGGATGATGCCGTCATGCTTGCGGTCCTCCGAGCATAGCACGATGCCGGCCCTGATCGCGTCATGCGGGCTGGCGGCGGCAACCGTCTTGCCGTCGACCATGATCGTGCCGCCCGAACGCGGATCGGCGCCGAAAACAAGCCGCATCAGTTCGGATCGGCCGGCGCCGATGAGGCCGAAGAAGCCGACGATCTCGCCGGCGCGGGCTTCGAAGCTTGCCGGCGTCCGCAGCCTGGTGCCGCTCAGGCCATCGACCTTCAGCCGGATCCCGCCGGTCTTGCGCGGACGAAAACCCCAGATGTCGGAAATCTCGCGGCCGACCATTTCGGCCACGATCTGGTCGCGTGTCATACCCCTGAGCGTAGCGTGGTGTGCCGCGAGCCTGCCGTCGCGCAACACGGTCAGGCTGTCGCAGAGCCGGAACACTTCATCGAGCCGGTGCGACACATAGATGATCACCTTGCCTTCGCCACGCAGCCGGTCGATCAGGGCGAACAGGATTTCGCTTTCACGTGACGACAAGGAAGAGGTTGGCTCGTCCAGCGCGATGACGCGCGCATCAAGCATGATCGCCTTGGCGATCTCGACCATCTGGCGTTCGCCGATCGACAGCGTCTTGACCTTGCGGCGCATGTCGATGTCGATGCCGGCCGATTTCAGCTTGGCGCCGACATCGTCGAGCATCCTGCCGCGCGCGATGACGCCGGCGCTGGCGGGAAAGCGCCCGAGGCTGAGATTCTCGGCGACGGTGAGTTCCGGAACAAGCTGCAGTTCCTGATGGATGACGATGACGCCATTGTCGAAGGCGTCGCGGGTCGAGGTATAAGCCTGGACCTTGCCGTCGATGGTTATTTCGCCGGTATCGGCATGCTGGTCGCCGGACAGGATCTTGATCAGAGTTGATTTGCCAGCGCCGTTCTCGCCCATCAGCCCGTGCACGGCGCCTCTTTCGACGCCGAACGTCACGTCGGACAAAGCCGTGACGCCCGGGTAGGTCTTGGTGATGTTCGAGAATTCGAGAAATGACACGGGCCCCGATCCTTCTGCGCACCCTTGCCGAGTCATGTCAAACAGGCGGCGGCATCAAGCCGCCGCCTGTTTGTACAGGGAGGATTATTCGATGCCGAGCTCCTTGCGCACCTTCTGGTAGTCGTCGCGCTTTGCCAGCGCGCCGGAGGTCAGCGTAAGCTTCGCCGGCTCCTTGTTGTTGGCGATCCAATCATACATGTCGAGCGCGGTCTCGTAGCCGTGGCGCTTGGGCGAGATGATCACCGTGCCGACGAAGCCGGTGGCGGCGGGCTTCTTGAATTCGTTGATCGCCGATTCCGCGCCGCCGATGCCGACGCCGATCATGCCGTCGGCGGGAATGCCGACACTTTCGGAAGCGCGAACGGCGCCCAGCACGGCCTCGTCGTTGAGGCCGAAGGCAATCCACTTCTTGATGTCGGCATGGGCATTGAGCACCACAGTCGCGGCGTTGAGGGCCGCTTCCGTGTCGGTCTTGGCTTGCGGGGCGTCGAAGATGTTCTGGGTCTTGAAGCCGGCGGCTTTCAGCACCGAAATCGCGCCTTCAACACGGTCGACGGCTGTCGGCAGCTGATCGTATGAAACGCGGATCGCGCCGACCTCGTCCATCTTCCAGCCGCGCGCCTTCATCTCGTCGACGATGGCCTGACCAACCGCCTCGCCGATCTTGGTGGCCGAAATGCCCATATGCGGCACGTCTTCCAGCGGCTTGCCGTCGGCGCCGACGAGGCGGTCGTCCACCGTCATCAGCTTGAGATTGTTGGCGGCGGCCTTGGCGACGATGCCTGGGCCGAGTTTCACGTCCGGCGTGCAGACGACGAAGCCCTGAGCGCCCTGTGCACCGAGATTGTCGATCGCCGACATCAGCTTCTCGCCGTCTTCGGCGCCGATCTTGACGAGGGTGAAACCCTTTTCCTTGGCGGCCTGGTCGGCGAATTTCCATTCGTCCTGGAACCACGGCTCCTCCGGCTGTTTGACGATGAAGCCGATCTTGGTGTCCTGAGCATAGGCAGCGATGGTCGTGACGGACAGCACGGCAAGCGCGCCCGCGACGAGCGCGGTCTTCAAAAGTCGCATGATTACCTCCCAGCGATGGCCGGGCGCTTGAGCCCGGGTGCTGGAGTTTCTAGTTGTTTTTATCATACTCGTCAATTGATCTGGTATGATAATTAAGATACATGCTCTGACCAGGGATCGCTGGTGCAATTGACCCGCATCCGGTAAGGCCGGTTGTGCGAAACCGACAGGTTCGCCGCCTTGGAGGAGGGCTGAGGTGACCGAAACTTCGAAGAAGGCACAAGGCGAGACCGCTACCCGCCGGCCGCGCGTGATGCCCGATGTAACGAAGGCGCTCGCCTCGGACATTTTTTCCGGACGCTATCCGGCAGGCTCCTCCCTGCCGACCGAAAATGATCTCGGCATCGAATACGGCGTCAGCCGCACCGTCATCCGCGAGGCTCTCAAAGTGCTGGCCGCCAAGGGACTGGTGCTGTCGCGGCCACGCATCGGCACGGTCGTATGTGAACAGGACAACTGGAACATTATCGATCCGCAGGTGCTGGCCTGGCACGCGCCGCATGCGCTCGACGACAAGCTATTCGACGCCATCCTAGAAACGCGCCGCGCCATCGAACCATTGGTTGCCGAACTCGCCGCCACGCGTGCGACACTGCAGGAAGTTGCCGACCTCGAAGCGGCATGGCGCGGCATGGCCGGCGCAGGCGAGGACCTCGCCGCCTTCTCGCGCAGCGACATTGCCTTCCACCAGATCGTCTATGCCGCAAGCCACAACCCGATCTTTCGGCAGATCGGCAATCTGATCGACACTGGGCTGAAGTTCTCGCTGGAAGCCTCAGCGACGATCTCGCTGGAAAGGCGCATGGAAGCGGTGGCGGCGCACCGCGAGGTGGTGGAGGCGCTGCGCATGCGCGATGCCACCGCGGCGAGGGGCGCGGCGACCAATATCCTCGATCTTGCGGCGCGCGATCTGCTCAGCGCCAAAAAACTCAAGAACAACTGAGACGGATCGCATGAAGATCACCTCGCTCACCACCTACATCGTGCCGCCACGCTGGCTGTTCCTCAAGATCGAGACCGATGCCGGCGTCACCGGCTGGGGCGAGCCCGTCATCGAAGGCCGGGCGCTGACCGTCGAGGCGGCGGTCAAGGAATTCGCCGACTACCTCATCGGCAAGGATCCTCGCCTGATTGAGGATCACTGGACGGTGATGCATCGCGGCGGCTTCTACCGCGGCGGGCCGATCCTGATGAGCGCCATCGCCGGCATCGATCAGGCGCTGTGGGACATCAAGGGCAAGGCGCTCGGCGTACCCGTGCACGAACTGCTCGGCGGCAAACTGCGCGACACGATCAAGGTCTATTCCTGGGTCGGCGGCGACCGGCCGGCGGAAGTCGCGGCGGGCGCCAGGGAAGTGGTGGCACGCGGCTTCCACGCGCTCAAGATGAACGGCACCGAGGAACTGCAGATCGTCGACAGCCACGACAAGATCGACGCCGTGGTCGAGCGCGTTGCCATGGTGCGCGAGGCGGTCGGGCCGAATATCGGCATCGCCGTCGATTTCCACGGCCGCGTGCACCGGCCGATGGCGCGTATCCTGGTCAAGGAGCTGGAGCCATACCGGCTGATGTTCATTGAAGAGCCGGTGCTTAGCGAAAACCGCGAGGCGCTGAAGGAGATCGCCGCGCTCGGCTCGACGCCGGTCGCACTCGGCGAACGGCTCTACAGCCGCTGGGACTTCAAATCCGTATTCGAGGAAGGCGTCGTCGACATCATCCAGCCCGATCTGTCGCATGCCGGTGGCATCACCGAATGCCGCAAGATCGCGGCGATGGCGGAAGCCTATGACGTGGCGGTGGCGCCGCATTGTCCGCTGGGGCCCATCGCGCTGGCCGCGTGCCTGCAGCTCGACGCCGTGAGCTACAATTGCTTCATCCAGGAGCAGAGCCTGGGCATCCACTACAACGCCGGCAACGACCTGCTCGACTATGCCGCCAACAAGGACGCCTTCCGCTATGAGGACGGCTATGTCGCCATTCCCGACGGCCCGGGCCTGGGCGTCGTCATCGACGAGGACTATGTCAAGGAGCGCGCCAGGGAAGGCCACAGCTGGCGCAACCCGATCTGGCGCCACAAAGACGGCTCCTTCGCCGAGTGGTGAACGGCACGGTCGCCGGCCAGCTTGACCCAGTGTCGCCTAACCGCGCCCCAGGTTCCCGCTGGTTTTCCCCAGCGTTCGACGATGACGACAGCGACAGCAGGAGATGCCGGTCGCTCAGTCCTCGATCACTAGGGCCGGTTGGCCGCGCTTGACATATCCGATCATCGCTGCCGACGGATAGCCGCTAGCGACAATTCTCTCGACCAATGCACCGGCACGGTCAGGATCGCAGGCTATCAGCAGCCCGCCTGAAGTCTGCGGATCGGTGAGAAGATGGCGCCGCCACTCCGGCATATCCGACGGCAGGAGCACTGCATCACCATAGCTCGACCAGTTGCGCCGCGATGCGCCGGTGACGAAACCTCGCTCCGCGAGCGCTGCCGCTTCTTCAAAGACGGGAACGTCGTGGTCGCAAATGACGAGCGCGCAGTCGGAGCCGCGCGCCATCTCAAGGGCATGCCCGATCAAGCCGAACCCGGTCACATCAGTGATCGCATGCACGCTTACGTCCTCGGCGAGCTCCGCTCCAATCCGGTTGAGAAGGGTCGTCGAGGCGATCATCTCTTCGTAGCAGCCGGGCGGCAACGCCTGCCTTTTGATGGCCGCGGAATAAATCCCAACGCCGAGTCCCTTTGTCACGATCAGGGCGTCTCCCGCCTTGGCCCCCGAATTGCGTCGGATGTCCGTCGGCCGGCAGGTGCCGATTACGGCAAGCCCGTAGATCGGTTCCGGCGAGTCGATCGAATGGCCGCCGGCGATGGGTATCCCGGCTGTGGCGCAAATGTCGTGGCCGCCCTTCAAGATTTCCCGGATGATGTCCGTCGGCAGTTTCTCGATTGGCATTCCAAGGATGACCAGGGCCATAATTGGCCGCCCGCCCATTGCATAGACGTCAGAAAGTGCATTGGTCGCCGCAATCCGGCCGAAGTCGTACGGATCGTCCACCATCGGCATGAAGAAATCGGTGGTTGCAATCACGCAGGTCGTGTCGTCGATCTGCCAGACCGCGGCATCGTCTCCAGTTTCGGTACCGACAAGGAGCTGCCTGAAGGGGCTGGGAACCGGCTGTTCGGCAAGAAGCTGCTGAAGGACGGAGGGCGCCAGCTTGCACCCGCAGCCACCGCCATGAGCAAGGCTGGTCAGGCGCGGAGGTGCTTCGGTGATATCGCCCCGCGACGCGGGAGCCGTTTCCAACACCACGCCTTACTGTAGGGTCACGTTCCAAAAAACGTCAATCGCATTTTTCCTGCGCGAAGCATTTGCCGACGCTGATCTGCGCTCTAAGTTTTTGACATTACGCCAATTTGGCTCAAAATGGCGTGCATGTCCCTTGGTTCTGGATGCTCGTATGGGCATGGAATTCGGGAGGAAAACCCAGATGAATGTTGAACTTTCACGGCGCGCGTTCCTGCAGACGGCGGGCGCGGGTCTCGCCGGCACGACATTGGGAGCTTTCGGCTTTGCCGACATCGAGGCCGCGCATGCGGCGGCGATACGGTCCTTCAAGCTCGCCAACACGACCGAGACGCGCAACACTTGCCCGTACTGTTCGGTGGCCTGCGGCATCATACTGTATTCGAAAGGCGATCTTAGAAAGGGCGAACAGGCCGACATCACCCATATCGAAGGCGATACCGACCACCCGACCAATCGCGGCACCTTGTGCCCCAAGGGATCGGCCCTGCTCGGCTTCGTGAAATCTCCAACCCGGCTGCGGCATCCGATGATCCGCAAGCCCGGGTCCGACAAGTTCGAGCCTATAGGCTGGGAAGACGCGCTCGACCGCATCGCCCGCCTGATGAAAGACGATCGCGACAAGAACTTCGTCGCGAAGAACAATGACGGCGTGACGGTCAACCGGTGGCTCACCACAGGCTTCCTCGCCGCCTCGGCTTCGACCAATGAAACCGCGTTCGCGACCTACAAGGTAGTCCGCAGCACGGGCATACTGGCGTTCGACAACCAGGCACGTGTCTGACACGGCCCGACGGTGGCGAGTCTCGCCCCAACATTCGGCCGTGGCGCGATGACCAATTCCTGGACCGACATCAGGAACACGGATCTTGTTGTGATCATGGGCGGCAATGCCGCGGAAGCGCATCCCTGCGGCTTCAAATGGGTCACCGAAGCGAAGGCAAACCGCGGCGCCAAGCTCATCGTCATCGATCCGCGCTTCACGCGGTCAGCCTCGGTTTCCGACCTCTATGCGCCGATTCGCCAGGGGACGGACATCGCCTTCCTGCTCGGCCTGATCAACCACTGCATCCAGAACGACAAGGTGCAATGGGATTATGTGAAGGCCTTCACCAACGCGTCCTATGTCGTCAAGCAGGGTTTCACATTTCAGGACGGCCTCTTCTCCGGCTATGACGAGGCGAAGCGCGACTACGACAAGTCTACCTGGGACTACGACATCGGCCCCGATGGCTTCGCCGTTGTCGACGAAACCCTGGGCAATCCCCGTTGCGTCTGGAACCTGCTCAAGAACCACGTCGCGGTCTATACGCCGGAGATGGTCGAACGCATCTGCGGCACGCCGAAGGAGAGATTCCTGAAGGTGGCCAAGATGGTTGCCGAAACGTCCGCGCCGAACAAGGCGATGACGTCGATGTATGCGCTCGGCTGGACGCAGCACTCGAAGGGCTCGCAAAACATCCGTGCCATGGCGATGCTGCAGCTTGTGCTCGGCAATATCGGCATTCGCGGCGGCGGCATGAACGCGCTGCGCGGCCATTCCAACATCCAGGGGCTGACCGATCTCGGACTGATGTCGAACCTGCTGCCGGGTTATCTCACGGTGCCGACGCAGAAGGAGCCGGACCTCGCGACCTACATGTCGACGCGCGGCTTCAAGCCGCTGCGGCCGAACCAGATGAGCTACTGGCAGAACTACAAGAAGTTCTTCGTCAGCTTCCAAAAGTCGATGTGGGGCGATGCGGCAACGCCGCAGAACGACTTCGCCTATGACTATCTGCCGAAGCTAGACGTGCCGGGCTACGACCTGCTGCGTGCTTTCGAGCTGATGCACCAGGGCAAGATGAACGGCTATTTCTGCCAGGGCTTCAACCCGCTGCAGGCGGCTCCAAACAAGAAGAAGGTGATCGAGTCGCTCTCGAAGCTCAAATTCCTCGTCATCATGGATCCGTTGGACACCGAGACGGGACGGTTCTGGGAAAACCACGGCCCGTACAACGATGTCGATCCGACGAAGATTCAGACCGAGGTCTACCAGCTGCCCTCGACCTGCTTCGCCGAGGACGACGGCTCGCTGGTCAATTCAGGGCGCTGGCTGCAATGGCATTGGGCCGGCGGCACGCCCCCCGGGGAGGCCAAGCGCGACACGTGGATCATGGCGCAGCTCTATCTGCGCCTGAAGGAGCTCTACACCAAGGAAGGCGGCGCTTTCCCCGATCCGATCGTCAAGCTCACCTGGCCTTATGCCGATCCCGGCGATCCGAAGGCCGAAGAGCTTGCCCAGGAGATCAACGGCAGGGCGCTCGCCAAGGTGACCGACACGGCTGATCCGACGAAAGTACTGGCCGAGGCCGGCAAGCTGCTGCCTGCCTTTGCCGCGCTGCGCGACGACGGCTCGACCGCCTGCGGCTGCTGGATCTATTCCGGCTGCTTCAACGAGAACGGCAACAACATGGCAAGGCGGGATACGAGTGATCCCGACGATGCCGGCTTCTATTCGAAATGGGCGTTCTCATGGCCCGCCAACCGCCGCATCCTCTACAACAGGGCGTCGGCGGACCTCACCGGAAAACCTTGGGATCCGAGCCGCAAAGTGATCGAATGGGATGGCCAGAAGTGGTCGGGGTACGACGTGCCCGACATTCTGCCCACTGCCAAGCCCGATCAGGTCGGCCCGTTCATCATGAACCCGGAAGGCGTCTCGCGCCTCTTTACCCGAACCATGATGCGCGACGGACCATTCCCGGCGCATTACGAGCCGTTCGAGTCGCCGATCGTCAATCCGGTGGCGCCCAAAGTCCGCGGCAATCCCGCCGCGCGGGTGTTCCAAGGCGATATGGCCCAGTTCGCCGAAGCGGCCTCGCCTGAGTTCCCCTATGCGGCAACCTCCTACCGGCTGACCGAGCATTTCCACTTCTGGACCAAGCACGTCATCGTCAATGCGGTGATGCAGCCGGAGTTCTTCGTGGAGATTTCGGAACAGCTGGCGGCCGAGAAAGGCATCACCAAGGGCGGCTGGGTGCGCGTCTGGTCGAAGCGCGGTTCGGTTGTGGCGAAGGCCATGGTCACCAAGCGGATCAGGCCGCTCACCTGCGACGGCAAGACCATTCACATCGTCGGCATACCGCTGCACTGGGGCTTCACGGGAGCGGCGAAGAAAGGCTTCGGCCCGAACATGCTCACACCCTTTGTCGGCGACGCCAATATCGAGACGCCCGAGTACAAGGCGTTCCTGGTCAATATCGAGCCCGCAACGGGCCCGGTGGCATAGGAGGAGCGAGCGATGTTTCCTCCCATTCCCAACCCTTCGACGACGCAAACGGCCCCGCGTCTCTCCGAGAAGGACCTCATCCGCCGCTCGGCGTCGACCGTGCCTGCCCCGGAAAAGCAGCTGACGGAAGTCGCCAAGCTTATCGATGTCTCGAAATGCATCGGCTGCAAGGCCTGCCAGACGGCCTGCATCGAGTGGAACGACACGCATCCGGAGGTCGGCGTCTTCGCCGGCGCTTTCGAGAATCCGCCCGACCTGACGCCGGACATGTTCACGCTGATGCGCTACAGCGAATGGGACAACCCGGAGACCAACGAGCTCGAATGGCTGATCCGCAAGGACGGCTGCATGCACTGCGCCGATCCCGGTTGTCTCAAGGCCTGTCCGGCGCCGGGCGCGATCGTGCAATATTCGAACGGCATCGTCGATTTCGTCCACGAGAACTGCATCGGCTGCGGCTACTGCATCAAGGGCTGTCCGTTCAACATCCCGCGCATCTCCAAGCTCGACCACACGGCCTACAAATGCACGCTTTGCTCCGACCGGGTGGCGGTCGGTCAGGGTCCGGCCTGCGCCAAGGCCTGCCCGACCCAGGCGATCGTGTTCGGTACGAAGGAGGAGATGAAACAGCATGCCGACGGCCGCATCAAGGACTTGAAGTCGCGCGGCTTCGTCAATGCCGGCCTCTATGATCCGCCGGGCGTCGGCGGGACACATGTGATGTATGTGCTGCATCATGCCGACAAGCCGGAGATCTATAGCGGCCTGCCCAAGGATCCGAAGATCAGTCCATTGGTCGAGGCTTGGAAAGGTGTGACCAAATATGCGGGCCTCACGGTCTTGGGCGTGGCGGCCGGCGTCGGCTTGCTCCACCATTTGATCATGGGACCGAACACGGTAACCGAGGCGGATGAGGAGCACGCCGAACAGCTGACGGAGGGCGACAGCCATGGCCGGCGATGACCTTAAGCCGAACGAACAGGTCCATCCCGGCAAGCCGGTGATCGTGGACCGCTACACGGTGGGGGCACGGATCAACCACTGGATCACGGCGGCGAGCCTGGTCCTGCTCGCCCTGTCCGGCCTTGCGATGTTCCACCCGAGCCTGTTCTTCCTGTCCGGCCTCTTCGGCGGGGGCCAGTTCACGCGCTTCATCCATCCCTGGATCGGCGTTGTGCTCTTCTTCAGCTTCCTTGGACTTTTCCTTCGATTCTGGAAGGCCAATCTGTGGAGACGCGAGGACGGGACGTGGCTCGGCCGTTTCCGCGACGTGCTGGCCAACCACGAGGACAATGTTCCCGAGGTCGGCAAATACAATGCCGGCCAAAAACTCGTCTTCTGGTCAATGTCGGTGCTGATTGTGATCCTCATCTCCAGTGGACTGGTGGCATGGGATCAGTATTTCTCCCAGTATACGACAATCGATCAGAAGCGCGTGGCCATACTTGTCCACTCCATAGCGGCGGTGGCGATCATCGGCGTCTGGATCGTCCATTTCTATTCGGCCATCTGGGTGCGCGGTACCATTCCGGCCATGACGCGTGGGCGGGTGACCGGCGGCTGGGCCTGGCGGCATCACCGCAAATGGCTGCGGGAGCTCGTCACCAAATCGAGCAAGGAAACGGGATCGTCGGGATCCAAGCCCGCCGAATAGAGCGGGTGCTGGTCGGATGACTTTCCCGCCCTAGTTTTTGTGTTTGCACATGATTTTTGCCGGTCAGGCAACCACGTGACCCGTGCGGTTCGTGAGGCTCGAATGCCAAGACAGATCATTCCGGCCGGTTCCGACCCCACCGCCATAGGCGAGGTCTCCGCCCCTCCCTTTGCCTGCCTTCCAGAGCCTGCAAGTCTGTTTTCTCGTCGTGCGCAGCGGTGGAACGCACTGGCTGCAGGCCATGAGCTGCGTCCCTATCTTTGCTTTCTTGCCGCTCTCGCCGATGTGCAGCACTGCATCCAGGAGGACCTGGCGGAGCCAGCGATGCCCGATGGCGCAGCGCGCGAGCGCGCGAGCAGTTTTGGAATGCCGCCGCTCGACCGCAACAGCCTCGCTCTCGACATGGCCGCAGAGACGCTCGACCGCCTGGTGGCCGAGGCATTGGAGATCGAGAAGCCAGGCGCCGCGGCCGATGCGCTGGACCGTTTGAGGCAGGCCACTCCGGCGAAGCGCGTCGGCATGGTGCGCAATGTGCTCGCCGGTGCGATGCCGATGGAGGCGCTCGCCGAGCACGTCTACGTCGCGGCCGCGCTGCAGGTTCACTTCGCCCGTCTCGCCGCCCGACTGGACGCCCATGCGCTGGTGCCGGTGGGCGAAGGCGCATGCCCCGCCTGCGGATCCCCTCCGGCATCCTCGATCATTGTCGGCTGGCAGGGGGCCCATGGGTCGCGCTTCTGCGCATGCTCGCTGTGCGGCACGTTGTGGAACTATGTGCGCATCAAATGCACGTTATGCGGCTCAACCAAGGGCATCGGCTACCAGGAGATCGAGGGCGGACCGGGCACGGTGAAGGCGGAGACCTGCGATTCCTGCGGCTGCTATGTGAAGATCCTGCATCAGCACAAGGATCCCGATCTCGACCCGATCGCCGACGACGTGGCGACCCTTGGCCTCGACATGCTCGTGCGCGAAACCGGCTATCGCCGCGGATCGTTCAACCCGTTCCTGATCGGCTACTGAGGGCGCGATGTCCGGTCTGCCCGCAACTCGCCTGTGCGATCTCCCTTCAGTCGATCGAGTGCTGAAGACGCCACTCGCGGCTGCGGCGGTCGAGCGCTTCGGGCAGCAGTCGACGACGCGCGCCATCCGCGATGCGCTCGAAGAAGCGCGGGCGGCGTGCCGCAACGGGGTCGCGGTGCCTGATCCGCGCGACCTCGCTGTCGACGCGCTTGTCCGGCTCAAGACCGCCGAGCACCCGTCGTTGCGCCCGGTTTTCAACCTCACCGGCACTGTGCTGCACACCAATCTCGGCCGCGCGCTGATTGCGGGCGAAGCCGCCGAGGCGATGCGCGCTGTCATGCACGAGGCAGTGGCGCTCGAATTCGACACCGGGACGGGCAGACGCGGCGAACGTGACGATCATCTGCGCACGCTGATATGCGAGCTCACGGGGGCGGAGGACGCGACCATCGTCAACAACAACGCGGCTGCGGTCCTGCTCGTCCTCAACACGCTCTCGCTCGGCCGCGAGGCGATCGTGTCGCGTGGCGAGCTGATCGAGATCGGCGGCGCTTTCCGCATGCCGGACATCATGGTCCGCGCGGGCGCGAAGCTCGTTGAGGTCGGGACCACCAACCGTACGCATCCCCGGGACTATCAATCCGCCATCGGTTCGGCGACCGGGCTGGTGTTCAAGGTGCATACGTCCAACTATCGGATCGAGGGGTTCACGGCGGAGGTCCCGGCGCGCGAGCTTTCTGCAATCGCCAGGAAGCGCGGCGTGCCTCTCGTCCACGACCTCGGCTCGGGCACGCTCATCGATCTCACCCAATATGGCCTCAGGTACGAGCCGACCGTGGGCGAGGCGATCGCGGACGGCGCCGATCTCGTCACCTTCTCGGGCGACAAGCTGCTCGGAGGGCCGCAGGCAGGTTTCATCGTCGGCAGGAAGGATCTTGTTGCCGAGGTCAACCGAAACCCGATGAAGAGGGCGCTTCGCGTCGACAAGCTCCGGCTGGCCGCGCTGGAGGCGACGCTGAAGCTCTATCGCAACCCGGATCGCCTGGCCGAGCGTTTGCCGACTCTGAGGCTGCTCGCGCGCCTCGCCGTCGATATTGTCGCGCAGGCCCAGCGTCTGGCTCCCCTGCTTTCCCATGCGTTGGGCCGTCAATTTTCAGTGCAAGTGATGGAGTGCCGCAGCCAGGTCGGATCGGGCGCAATGCCGCTCGATACCTTGCCGAGCGCCGGGCTTGCCCTCAGCCCCCATTCAGGAAGCGGTCAGGCTCTGGAAATTCTTGCAGCCGCGTTGCGGGCGCTGCCTGTTCCGGTGATCGGGCGGGTCGAAAAGCGGGCGCTCGTGCTTGATCTACGTTGCCTTGAAGACGAAGCCGGGTTTGTGGCCAATCTCGCGAACTTCACTCTGGGAGGAGATGGTGGTGCGGTGGCTTGATCATCTCCCGCGCAAGCCCGCCCGGACACCTGTGGCCGACCAGCTGGCGGCCGCCCTCGACGCCGCCAGACGGGGCGACTATGCCACAGCTCTCTGCATTTGGGAGCCGCTCGCGCGGTCCGGATCGGCTCGCGCCCAAAACAATATCGGCGCCTGCTTCGCCGAGGGGCTCGGCGTCGAGCGTGACCGCAGTCTTGCCGTCCGCTGGCTGGCGCTCGCCGCCGAAGCCGGCGATCCGGTCGGGCAGCGGAACCTCGCCTCGCTCTGTTTCCGTGGTGAAGGCGTCGAGCAGAACTACCGCCGCGCGGCCGAGCTCTATCGGGCAGCGGCCGAGCAGGGCGACGGACCGGCGCAGGACATGCTGAGCTGGATGCTGCTCGAGGGTGAGGTGATCGAGCCCGACATTGCCGAGGCGCGGCGCTGGGCGATGGCCGCGGCTCGGCGAGGGATCGCATCGGCAATGACCCGCGTCGGCATGCTCTATCACGATGCGCTCGGCGTGCCGCGCGATCCTGCGGAAGCGGTCCACTGGTGGCGCAAGGCGGCATTGCGCGGCGACGCGGACGGTCAGGCCATGCTCGGCGCCGCCTGCCATCTCGGGGCCGGCGTTTGCGCCGACGCTGTCGAAGCCTATGCCTGGCTGCTGCGTGCGCAGGCAGGCGGCAGTGTTCTCGCAGGCCGGTACCTGGACGCGGCGCGCGCCGCGCTGACCGCCGACGATATCGCCGAGGCCGAGCGCCGCGCTGCGCTGCCGTCCGAGGAGCCCGCGCCATGATCGTCGGCACGGCGGGGCATGTCGACCACGGCAAGACGACGCTGGTGCAAGCACTGACCGGCGTCGACACGGACCGGCTCCAGGAAGAGAAGGCGCGCGGCATGACAATCGATCTCGGCTTCGCCTATCTTCCGACGCCGAGCGGGGACGTCATCGGGTTCATAGACGTCCCCGGTCATGAGCGCTTCGTGCACACCATGGTCGCCGGCGCCAGCGGCATCGATTTCGTGCTGTTGGTCGTGGCAGTCGACGACGGCGTCATGCCGCAGACGCGTGAACATCTGGCGATCGTCGATCTGCTTGGCGTCAGGCGCGGGCTGGTCGTGCTCTCGAAATGCGATCTGGCCGACCCGACACGACGCGCAGCCGTTGCCGCTGACGTCGGCGTCGCCCTTGCCGGCACCGCCTTGGAAGAGGCTGAGGTCATCCCGGCCTCCACCGTTACCGGTGAAGGCATCGATGACCTTCGACGCCTGCTGTCCGAAGAGGCTTCGCGCTTCGCCAGGCGCTCAGCCGCGGGCCGCTTTCGATTGGCGGTCGACCGCTGCTTCACCCTCAATGGCATCGGTACTGTCGCGACCGGCACCGTCCTCTCAGGTTGCGTTGATGTCGGCGACAGCGTGGTGACAAGCCCGCCAGGGCTTGCCGCGCGCATTCGCTCGATCCACGCTCAGGACCGCGTGGCGGAGCGCGGCCGAGCCGGAGACCGCTGCGCGCTCTGTCTGACAGGCGACGGCGTCAGCAAGGAGGCGATCCGCCGCGGAGATGTGATCCTCGATCCCGCGCTTCACGCGCCGGCAGATAGGATCGACGCCGAGTTGCGCCTGCTGCCCCGCGAGCCAAGGCCGATCGGGCAGTGGTTCCCGGTGCGGCTCCATCACGCCGCGGCCGAGGTCGGGGCGAGAATCGTGCTCCTCGGCGACGAGCCTATAGCGCCGGGCGGCACGGCCAAGGTCCAGATCGTTTTGGAGAGCCCGATCGCCGCTGCGGCCGGCGACGCCTATGTGATGCGAGACACCTCCGCCCAGCGAACCATAGGCGGCGGGCGCTTCATCGACCTCAGGGCCCCGAGCCGGAAACGCCGTTCACCGGATCGGCTGGCCATGCTCGAAGCACTCGCCATCGCGGCTCCGGAAAAGGCCGTCGCTGCGCTGCTCGACACGCCGCCCCGCTATCTGAACCTCGCAGCCTTCGCACGCGATCGGACGCTCGGCGCCGGCGAGATCGCCAGCCTGATCGATCGTCTTGGCCTTGTCACGATTCCCGTCGGGGAGACGCAGTTCGTGGTCTCGTCGATGCGTTGGGCCAGGTTCAAGCGCGACCTGAGCGCAACCCTGGAAACTTTCCATGCCGACAACCCGGATATGCCGGGCATCGGAATGGAAAAGCTGCGACTTCAGCTTGATCCCTGCCTTCCTGAGCCGGCCTTCGCTGCTGCAATGCGAAGCCTCGTCCGCGCCGGGCAGATTGAACTGTACGGCGCCTGGATACGGCTTCCGGGTCATGAAGTCCGTCTGGCGCCCAGGGAGGAGGCCCTCTGGCGTGAGATCGAGCCGCTGATAGCCGGCTCGGAGCGATTCCATCCCCCAAGAGTGCGAGACATCGCAGAGGAGCTAGCCAGGCCGGAAGCCGAAATCCGCAAGCTTCTGAAGCTTACTGGACGGATCGGCACGGTGCATGAGGTTGCGCATGATCACTTCTTCCTTCGCTCGGCGTTGGCCGAGATCGTCGAGATTGTCTGCAAACTGGCGGCCGAGCATGACGGGCAGTTCAGCGCCGCACAGTTTCGAGATCGTGCGGGCAGCGGCCGCAAGGTCGCCGTTCACATCCTCGAATTTCTCGACCGGCATGGCGTCACCTTGCGGCGTGGTGACCTGCGGCGCGTCAACGGGCAGCGGCTGGACCTGTTTCGCCACCAGGATGACAAAGCGCCAAAGGCAGAAGATTCTGGAGGAGCATCGTCCCCGGTGGGGCGTCCGGACTTCAAATCCGGGAAGGGCCGCGAGCCGGTCCTTGGTGGGTTCGACTCCCACTCTCTTCCGCCATCCTCCTAGAGCGTTTCACCGTTTCACGGAAACGGCGAAACACTCTATCTCTTTGTTTTTGCGCAATTCCGGACGGAAAACCGTGTCACACTTTTCCTGGAATTGCTCTAGAGTCTGATCCTGAAAATCTATCGGACCTCCCGAGGAGATGAAGCGATGCCAGCATCCTTTCTGCTCGAACTGACAACTTCGGCCGAAGCCGCCAAAGCTGCGGAGACGAGTTTCAGACGCGAGGCCGCAAGGCAGATCGCAGCGCTAGAGCAAGAGCGCGCATTCGCCTTCAGGCGGCTTAACCTGATGCAGCTACTCGGCGATGCAATAGCCCCGGCGGAAAGTGAGGATATCGCCGTGGCGAGCGCCTTTGCCGCCTTGCGCACGCGCCTCGGCTGGAATGCAGACAGCGAGGCGCGCTCGGAGGTGATCTCGCATTTTGGCCCGGTTGCGCTGGCAATGTTCCGGGATTCGAGCGGGGACCAATCCGCCAACACTCATGCCGCCCTTGCGGATTTCGAGCACTGGTATTCCGAAACCCGGGGCTCACCGTTCTGGACCCTGTTCGACCAGCAGATGCCGGACACGCCTGTCGTCGATTTTTGAAGAACGCAAATCCACGGAAACCGACGGCTGCCTTCGAGGCGCATGCCAATAGGCATGTTCGGCCCACGTCCTCAATTGAGCACTGTCGGCGATCTCTTCGTCATCCTGCCGGAGCTCGAAAAGGCAATCCAACAATAGCGCACATTCCGCGGTGTCCTGATCTGCTATTCCCGATAGTGCGCGCGGTGGCGCGACGGCGTCTTTGATACCGTCAATTTCCCACGCGCGCGCGGTAGCCGGAACAATACGGAACGATATGGGAAGATATCTTGTTTTGGCCCATGAAAAGAACAATGAAATCAGCGTCATTTCCACATCCTCCGGGCCCACCAAAACCTCCGCATAAGCCATGTTATCGCTGGATTTTTTGATAGTTGCCCACAGTATGGACTCGAACCCCCTTCGTTTGAAGAACCTCGAAGCGTTTTTACGCATTTCAAGGAAATCGAATCGAGCCAGGCATCGCGTGTGCTGAACTTGAGCGACCGTTGTCGCGTTTCGGCGGAATCGGCGCGCTTCTGATACTCAGTCCACGGACAATTGCTTTGGGTTCGGGCCAGGTATGCTGGCATCAGTCTGAGAGATTTCGCGCATGCGAAGCGTTGTGTGATTCCAGTTGGCGTGATTAAGCCACATGTTACTCCCGCTGTCGTAAATCGTCATATTGGCGTATCGTCCGGATGCCCAAGCTCGCAGAACCAGCCGCCAAGATATCTTACGGATGGCCTGGTCGGATCGGGAACCGGCGTCTTCGCCTCGACGGCGGCGCGGAATGGCT
Organism: Mesorhizobium sp. B1-1-5; assembly: GCF_006443065.1. NCBI lineage: Bacteria > Pseudomonadati > Pseudomonadota > Alphaproteobacteria > Hyphomicrobiales > Phyllobacteriaceae > Mesorhizobium > Mesorhizobium sp. B1-1-5. The sequence goes on from NZ_VFWS01000041.1 coordinate 20,241, forward strand.
CGGCGCTGTCCTGTGGGATAAATCCCAGATGGTTCGCGCCGCTGTTGTCGACCATCTTCAGCTTGTTGTCGGAAATGCCGTAAGAGATGGTGTGGCCGACGCGCGGCGCGGTCAGCGATGCCTCCACCAGGCGCACGCAATCGGCGAAGGAGAGGTACGACCATAGCATGCGGCGGTCCGCCGGTTCCGGGAAGGACGAAAAGATGCGCAGGCACGCCGTCTCGATGCCGAACTTGTCCCAGTACAGCCGGCTGAGGCTTTCGACGAAATTCTTCGACACACCATAGAGGCTGTCGGGACGCACCGGCGCGTCGACGCCGATATGCGCCTCGACCTCGTGGTAGCCGATGGCATGCACCGACGAGGCGTAGATGACGCGCTTCACGCCATGTTTCCGGGCGCCTTCATAGATGTGGTAGGAGCCGCGGATGCTGGAATCGAGGATGGTCTGCCACTCGCATTCGAGCGGCGCGCCGCCGAAATGCACGATCGCGTCGCAATCCTTGGTGGCGGCGATCGTCGCTTCCATGTCGGCGAGGTCGAAGACCGCTTCTTCCTCGTGAGGCGCAAGATCACCGAAGGAGTGGCGCCCCGCCAATCGGATCTTTTTTGCCAGCGGCACCAGCCCCTTGCGCAGCTCCGATCCGAGCCGGCCGGCGGCGCCGGTGATCAGGATACGTTCGTAATGCGGCATCGTTTACTCCACTTGCGCGACGGCGATATTGATCCGCGAGATCGCCTCGGCCAGCACCTCTTCGCTGGTCGCGGTCGAGATGCGGAAATAGGGTGACAGTCCGTAGGCGACGCCGGGCACCGACGCCACCCGGCCCTCGTTCAGCAGGTAATTCGCAACCGCCGTATCATCTTCCAGCACGATACCTTTTGGGGTCTTGCGGCCGATCAGGCTGGCGCAGCCGATATAGGCATAGAAGGCGCCTTCCGGTGGCGAGAGCGTCAGCCCGTTGATCTTGCGTATCCCGTCGACCACCAGATCGCGGCGCGCCTCGAAGGCCTGCCGGAAGCGCGCGACCTCATCCTGCGGGCCATTGAGCGCGGCGACAGTGGCTGCTTGCGCGATCGAACAAACGGACGTGCAGGACTGGCTCTGGATCGTCGACATCGCCTTGACGAGTGGCGTAGGGCCGGCGGCGTAGCCGACACGCCAACCGGTCATCGCGTAGGACTTCGACACGCCGTTGACGATCAGCGTGCGGTCTCTGATCTCGGGGCAGGCCTTGCCGAAGGAGACGAATTTGCGCCCGTCGAACAGGATGTGCTCGTAGATCTCGTCGGAGAGGACGAGCACTTGCGGATACTTGGCCAGCACCGCGCCCAGTGCCGCGAGATCGGACCCGGAATAGACCGCGCCGGATGGATTACCCGGCATGTTGAGGAAGAGCCATTTCGTCCTCGGCGTGATTGCCTTTTCCAAGAGCGCTGGCGTCAGCCGGAAACCGGTGGTCTCCGGGCATTCGACGACGACCGGCGTGCCGCCGAGCAGCTTCACCATCTCCGGATAAGAGACAAAGTAGGGCGCCGGCAGGATCGCCTCGTCGCCCGTCTCCAGCGTTGCCATCAGCGCGTTGAAGATGATCTGCTTGGCGCCGTTGGCAACGACGATGTCATCGGCCGTATAGTCCAGCCCATTTTCGCGGCGGAATTTTCCCGCTACCGCCTCGCGCACCTCAACCGTGCCGGCAGCGGCTGTGTAGAGCGTCTGGCCGGCCTTGGCGGCGAAATGAGCGGCATCGACGATGTGATGCGGTGTCGGAAAGTCGGGCTCGCCCAGGCCGAGATCGATCACGTCCACGCCCCTGGCGCGTAGCGCCTTGGCGGCCTGCGAAGCGGCCATCGAGGCCGAAGGCTTCACCACCGAAAGGCGCGAGGCAATATAGCTCATCAGTCGTTCTCCGTGATGTAACCCTTGGACCGATCATTGGCTCGCGCGGCCGCACGGCGTTTGGCCGGATCGCCATAGCCGCCGCCGCCTGGCAGTTCGAGGATCAGCCGGCGTCCCGCCGGCACATGCTGCCAGCCCTTGGGCCGCATCTTCGTGCCGTCGTCGAGCTTGACCACGCCCGCAACGCCAGACTTCCCGCCATTGCGGCCGTGGGCCGGATGGTTGACGCGGTCGAACATGGCCGAGAAGTCGAATTCGTGGCCGTCGGTCGCTGCGATCTCGATGATCTGTCCGAGGCCGCCGCGGAATTCGCCGTCGCCGCCGGAATTAGGGCGCAGCTCCTTGCGCCAGATGACGATCGGGCCAGTATGTTCCGTCGCTTCGATCGGCATCGTGTGCACGCCGGACGGAAAGGCCGTCGCCGACAAGCCGTCGAGCTCGGGGCGGGCGCCCATGCCGCCGGAATTGAACATAAGCACTTCGGCGCGGCGACCGGATGTGCCGGAAACAGGGCGCGCCGAAATATGGATGTTCCAGAGTGCGCCGGCGCCTTCCGCAAGGATTTTTCCGGGTAACGCCTTCGAGAAGGCGCCGAGCACCAGATCGGGAACCATGTGGCCGAAAATATGCCTGAGCGCCACCGGCGCCGGCCGCACCGCGTTCAGGATGTTGACCGGTGAGGATACGGTGAAGAAGGCGAGCGAGGCGGCATTGTTGGGAATGTCGGGCGCCACCATGCATTTCAGCGCATAGCAGGCATAGGCCTTGCTGTAGATAATCGGGCAGTTGATGCCCCAGCGGCTCATCGGATCTGTGCCGGTGAAATCGACTTCGACATGGTCGTCGCGGACCGAGACCGTGGCTGCGAGCTTGACCGGCTCGTCATAACCGTCTGTCACCAGCTCGTTCGACCAGCTTCCCTTCGGTAGCGCCTCGATGCGCTCGAGCATCGCGTCGCGGGTGCGCGAGAAGATGAAGTCGCCGAGTCCGTCGAGGGAGGTGAGGCCGATCTCCTTCATCATGTCGACGAGGCGGCGATGGCCGACCTCGTTGCAGGCTGCAAGCGAATAGAAATCGCCGACGACCTGGTTGGGCTCGCGGACATTGGCACGCAGGATGCGGACCAAGTCGAGGTTAACCTTGCCCTTCTCGGCAAACTTCATGATCGGGATCTGGATGCCTTCCTCATAGACCGACTTGCCGTCGGCGCCGAAGCCGCGGCCACCGACATCGACGACGTGCGCCGTGCAGGCGAAGAAGGCGACGAGCTTGCCATTGAGGAAGGACGGCGAGACCATGGTGATGTCGTGTAGGTGGCCTGTGCCCAGCCAGGGGTCGTTGGTGACATAGGTGTCACCCTCGAACATGTTCTGGCGCGGGATCTCGTTCATGAAATGCAGCACGGCTTCGGCCACAGTGTTGACGTGGCCGGGCGTGCCGGTCACCGCCTGCGCCAGCATCTGGCCGCGCGGATCGAACACGCCGGCCGACAGGTCGCCGGATTCGCGCACCGAGGTCGAGAAGGCGGTGCGCAAAAGCGTGAGCGCCTGCTCCTCGACCACCGAGATCAACCGGTTCCACATGACCTGCATGCGGATTTCGCCAATGTCGCTCATGCCTGGCTGCCTTTGCGGATCAGGAGGATCGCGCCGTCGCTCTGGATGACGGCGTCGAAGCTGGTGGTGACAACAGTCGATGTCTCGCGCTCGACGATGACGGCAGGCCCCGCGACCCAGTCGCCGGCGCAGAGCGTGTCTCGCTCGACGATGCCGTAGCTGCGCGGCGCGCCGCTGACCGGGTCGAAGACTTCGCGCGTCGTTGTCGGTTCACTCGATTTCTTGCCGGCGGTGAGCTCGTGCCTGACGACGGCGGGACGAACATCCGTCGCCTTGACCGACCAGGTGACGATCTCGATCTCGAGGCCGTCGAGCCCTTCGATGGCCCGGCCGAAGAAGCGCTGGTAGTTCTCCTCGAACAGCTCCTTGAGCTTGGCGACGGCATCGTCGCCGAACGGCTCGTCCGCCAGCGGCACGGGGATTTCCCAGCCCTGACCGGCATAGCGCATGAAGGCGGTGATCTCGCAGACGATCCTGCCGCTGGCGCCGGTGCGCACAAACCCCTCGGCTGAGGCTTTGAGATCGGCGAGCAGGGCATTCACTTCCCTTGACTTGAAGCGCGAAAGGCGCGTCAGTTTCGAGGCCAGCGCCTCGTAGCCGAACGGCGCCTTGAGGAAGCCGATCGCCGATCCAACGCCGGCGCCGCGCGGCACGATGCACCGATCGATGCCGAGCTTTTCGCAAAGCCTTGCCGCATGCAGAGGCGCTGCGCCGCCAAAGGCAATCATCAGATTGTCGGAAATATTCTTGCCGTTCTCGACGGCGTGTACGCGGGCGGCATTCGCCATGTTCTCGTCCACGACCTCGCAGATGCCAAAGGCCGTCGACATCGCATCGAGCGACAGGCGCTCGCCGACATCGCGCAGGATCGCCTGCTCGGACGCAGACGTGTCGAGCCTGATCGCGCCGCCGGCGAAATTGTCGGGATCGAGCTTGCCAAGCACCAAGTCGGCGTCGGTGATCGCCGGGCGCTTACCGCCGCGGCCATAGCAGGCCGGACCCGGCTCCGAGCCGGCGCTTTCCGGCCCGGTCTGGATGCGGCCCATAGCGTCCACCCAGGCGATCGAGCCGCCGCCGGCGCCGATCTCGATCATCTCGATCACCGGAATGGAGATCGGCATGCCCGAGCCCTTGGAGAAGCGATAGGTGCGGGCCACCTCGAAGGTCCGCGCCGTGCGCGGCGCAAAATCCTCGATCAAGCAGATCTTGGCGGTGGTTCCGCCCATGTCATAGGAGACGACCTTCTCCAGGCCGAAGCGCCGAGCGATGTCGGCGGCAAAAATGGCGCCGCCCGCGGGACCGGACTCGACCAGCCGGACAGGGAATTCAGAAGCGGTTTCCACCGAGATCAGGCCGCCGCCGGAATGAATCATGAAGACCGGGCACTCGGCGCCCATGTCCTTCAGCCGCGTCTGCAGGCGAGCGAGGTAGTCGGCCATCTGCGGCCGCACGTAGGCGTTGGCGCAGACGGTGTTGAAGCGCTCGAACTCGCGCATCTGCGGCGAGACCTCGGCGCTGATCGAGATCGGGATGGTGAGCTTGCGAGCGAGGATCTCGCGAGCGCGGCGCTCGTGGTCGGGGTTGGCGTAAGCGTGGATGAAGCCGATCGCCACCGAGCCGAAATTGCTGGCAGCGATCCGATCGGCGATCCCTTCGAGCGCCGCCTCGTCGAGCGGCTGCAGCTCTTGCCCCTCGGCGCCGATGCGGCCCTTGACCGTGAAACGGTCCTCGCGCGGGATCAGGGGCATCGGCAGTTGCAGGTTCAAGTCATACTGCTCAAAGCGGTTCTCCGTCCGCATCTCGATCACGTCGCGAAAACCTTCCGTCGTGACCAGTGCGGTCCTGGCGCCGCGCCGCTCGATCAGCGCATTGGTGGCGAGCGTCGTGCCGTGGATGATGATACCTATCTCGGCTGCCGAAATTCCGGCATCGCGGACGACGACGTCGATGCCGTCGAGGATCGCCTGCTCGGGCGCCGAGTAATTGGTCAGCACCTTGGTCGAAAACATCGTTCCCCTGACATCGAGGGCGATGTCGGTGAAGGTGCCACCGATGTCCGCGCCGAGGCGGATGTCGTCTGATCTGGAGGTCATGCCGTGGCCTTCTGCGAAGCGAGTGCTGCGTCGCGCATCTGGGAAAGGGTCTGCCGGGGCGTGAGCGCTTCGGGCGAGATGGCGATGTCGAGAACGGCGCCAGTCGCAGACTGCTGGGCCCGCCGGAACGCCGCCGCGAAATGCCCAGTGCTTTCGACGCGCTCGGCGTGAAAACCATAGGCCCTTGCCAGCGCCACGAAGTCCGGGTTTTCCAGCGAGGTGCCGGAGACGCGGGCCGGATAGTTGCGTTCCTGATGCGCGCGGATCGTGCCGTATATGCCGTTGTTGATGATGAGCACGATCGGCTGCGCGCCGGCCTGCATAGCCGTGCCGAGCTCCTGGCAGTTCATCTGAAAGTCACCATCGCCGGCAAAGCATACGACGGTGCGCTGCGGAAACGCGACTTTCGCGGCGATGGCTGCAGGCAGGCCATAGCCCATGGCGCCGGATTGCGGGGCAAGCAGCCGCGCGTCCGGCCCGAACTTGAAGAACTTGTTCGGCCACACCGTGAAATTGCCGGCGCCGTTGGTGAGGATGACGTCGGCCGGCAAGGTCTCGCGCAACCAAGCGCTCACCGCGACCATGTCGACCGGACCGGGCTGCACGGGCGCGGTGAAGGTCCCCTCATAGGCCTTGCGGGCCGCCGCGCGCCAGTCGGCCCAGCCGCCCTTGACCGGTGTCAGCGCCATGGCGAAGGCGTTCGGGCCGGCGTGGATGCCGATGGTGGGCACGTAGATCTTGCCGATCTCGCGGTCGGAGCCGTGGACATGGATCAGCTTCTGGCGTGGCACGGGCACGGAGAGCAATGTATATCCGTCCGTTGTCATCTCGCCGAAACGCACATTGACAGCCAGGATCACGTCGGCATCGCGGATCAGACTTTTCACATGCGCCACCATGCCGACGCCGGCTTCGCCGACGAAGACAGGCGAGTGGTTGTCGAACTGATCCTGGTAGCGGAAAGCCGCCACGACGGGGATGTCGGAAGCCTCGGCGAAGGCCTGGAGCGCGGCACGCCCGTCCGTCGTCCAATTGGCGCCGCCCATGAGCAGGACTGGCTTTTCGGCAACGGCAAGCAGTTTCAGCGCGGCGCCAACCGCATCCTGCGCCGGCGCGGCCTCGAAAATCGCCGCCGGGCCGCTGAGCGGCGCGGCTTCGGTCATGATGGTCAGCATGTCTTCCGGTAACGCGACCACGACGGGGCCTGGCCGTCCGGTCAGGGCGGTGGTCCAGGCCCGCGCCACGATCTCGGGCAGGCGCGCGACATCGTCGATCTCGACCGCCCATTTCGCGACGGTTCCGTAGACGGCCCGGTAGTCGATCTCCTGGAAGGACTCGCGGCCCTTCATGTCGGTGCCGACCTGGCCGACGAACAGGATCATCGGCGAGGAGTCCTGCATTGCCGTATGCACGCCGATGCTGGCATTGGTCACGCCGGGGCCGCGCGTCACGAAGCAGATGCCCGGCGCGCCGGTCAGCTTGCCGTAGGCCGAGGCCATGAACGCCGCGCCGCCTTCATTGCGGCAAAGCACATAGTCCAGCTTGCCCTTGGTATCGTGCAGCGCGTCGAGAACGGCGAGATAGCTTTCGCCGGGCACGCCAAAGCTCTTGGTCGCGCCCAAGGCGATCAGGCACTCGACAAGAAGGCAACCGCCATTGCGGACCATCGGCTTCCTCACGATTGGCGGCAAGCAGAACCTGCCTTTTCAGATTCATACCTGCACTGCGGCAGGCGGGGACGGAATCAAGAAATACGGTTCATTCGAAAGTTCTTCTTTATAGTGGCGAGCGCACCAGAACGCCGGGGTTCATCGTGCCCTGCGGATCGAATGCATCCTTCAGCCGCGCCATGAGCTCACGCTCAACCGGACCCCTGTTGCGGTCGGCCATAGCGATCTTGGCGCGGCCTAATCCATGCTCGGCAGCGAAGCTGCCGCCCATTTCCGTGGCAATCCCCGATAGCGCGTCGCCGAACTGTCCGGCCTTGCCGTCGAAATCGGCTCGGCCTTCCGGCGGCGACAGATTGTAGTGGATGTTGCCGTCGCCGAGATGGCCGAACGGGTTGATCCGCACGCCGGGGAGAATGTCGCTGCAGATCGCAGCGCCTTCCTCAATGAAACGGGCGATCGCGCCGGGAGGCACCGAGATGTCGTGCTTCAGTTGCGCGCCTTCCAGCCTTTGCCCTTCCGGCTGCTCCTCGCGCAGCCGCCAGAACTGCGCTCGGTGCACGCCCGATGTCGCCAGCGCGCCGTCCAGGACAAGGCCTTGATCCACGCCCCGTTCCAGCGCGGAAGTCAGGATGTCGTCCAGCGGGACGCGGGGCGATCCCGATGCCAGCTCAACGAGCAGATAGACGTCGCCACGCCTATCCAGCTGCCAGGCGAGATCGGGCAGATGCTTGAGCGCCAGTTGCAACCCGAGATCGCAGAAAAACTCGAGACCGGTCAGGAATTCGCCCGCCTCGCCGCGCAGGAAGGCGCCGAACGAAACGGCGGCGGCAAAGTCGGGCATGACCAGAAGGGCACTCGCCTGCTGCCGGGGCGTTGGGTATAGCCGCAGCACCGCGCGCGTCACGATGCCAAGCGTTCCTTCCGCGCCGCAGTAAAGCTTGCGCAATTGATAGCCCGCATTGTCCTTCTGCACCGCGCGCAGCCCGTCCCACACCACGCCATCCGGGGTCACGACTTCGAGGCCGAGCACGAGGTCCTGCATCATGCCGTAGCGAAAAGCCTGGCTGCCGCCGGCATTGGTTCCAATCAGGCCGCCGATCCTGGCGCTGCCCTCGGCGCCGAGATGCATCGGGAACATCAGCCCGTGCGGCTCCAGCGACTCGTGCAGCGCGGCGAGCACGACGCCGGCCTCGACGATGATCGATCCGCTCTCCGGATCCGGTTTGCCGATCGCCGCCATGCGTGAGAGCGAGACGATCACCGCATTCGACTGCTCGGCCACGGCACCACCGCAAAGACCGGTATTGCCGCCTTGCGGCACCACCGCCAGCCCTGCCTCCCGGCATGCGGTGACGACCGCGGCCACTTCAGTGGTCGTGGCGGGCCTGGCGACGCCCAAAGGCGCGATGCCATAGCGATCGAGCCAGTCGCGCTGGTAAGGCTCGGCATCGCTGCCCGAAAGCCAGCCTTTCGGTCCCAGAATCTCGTGCAACGTGGTTGCGGGATCAGTCATTGAAAACCAGAAGGTGCGTGGCTGCTTTCAGAACGTTGCAATCTTCCCAAATGCCGTTCAATGACCCAGCACCTGCGACAAGAACTGCCGTGTACGCTCGTTTTGCGAAGCGGTGAAGAATTCCTCCGGCGGCGCCTGTTCGACGATCTCGCCGCCATCCATGAAGATCACCCGGTCGGCGACCCGGCGCGCGAAACCCATCTCGTGCGTGACGCAAATCATCGTCATGCCCTCGGAGGCAAGCGTGACCATGACGTCCAGCACCTCGGAGATCATTTCGGGATCGAGCGCCGAGGTCGGCTCGTCGAACAGCATGATCTGGGGCTGCATGCAAAGGGCGCGCGCGATCGCGACCCGCTGCTGCTGGCCGCCGGACAGTTGGCCGGGAAACTTCATAGCCTGCTCGGGGATGCGGACCTTTTCCAGATAGCGCCGGGCAGTTGCCTCAGCCTCGGCGCGCGGCTGGTTGCGCACCAGCGTCGGCGCGATCATGCAGTTCTCCAGCACCGTCATGTGCGGAAACAGGTTGAAGTGCTGGAACACCATGCCGACCTCGCGCCTGATCCCGTCGATGTTGCCGATATCGTCGTTGAGCTCGGTGCCGAGCACGGTGATGCGGCCGCCATTGTGCTGCTCGAGGCGGTTGATGCAGCGGATCATGGTGGATTTGCCGGAGCCCGAGGGACCGCAGATGACGATCCTCTCGCCACGCTCGACGGACAAGTTCACTTTCCGCAAGGCGTGAAATGTCCCGTAGTATTTGTCGAGGTTTTCGATGCGGACGGCAGGTCCACTCGCCTTGGTCGAATTGCTTGAGATCACGTGCGCCTCCCTAACGTTCGCCAACCGCCATGCGGCGCTCGAGGAAGGCGCCGTAGCGGGACAGGCTGAAGACGAAGACGAAATAGATGAAGGCGATGAAGGCATAGACCTCGACATAGGCGAAGCGCCATTCGCCGGTGCCATAGGCGGCGTTGCCGGAGGCCAGGATCTCGAAGAAGCCGACGATGACCACCAGCGAGGTCTCCTTGAACGAGATGACGAACTGGTTGATCGTGGCCGGCAGCGCGTTGCGCATGGCCTGCGGCAGAAGGATGCGGCCGATGCGCTGCCAGTAGCTCATGCCGAGCGCCATGGCGGCTTCTTCCTGCCCGGCCGGGACGCCCTGCATGCCGCCTCTGACGATCTCGGCCTGATAGGCGGAGAAGAACAAGGCGGAACCCAGGATCACCCGGTAGAGCTTGTCGCCCGCCAGCCACTGCGGCAAGGCGAAGGGCAGGACGATGGCGAAGGTGAACAGGATCGAGATCAGCGGCAACGACCGGACCCCGTCGATGATGAGACCGGTGGTCCTGGATATCCATGGCAGCTCGGAGCGGCGCAGCAGCGCCAGGCAGACCGCCAGCGGGAAGCCGATCAGACAGGTGGTCACGAAAATGAAGAGGGTGAGCGCCAGCCCGCCCCAGGCTTCCTCGCCGACATAGGAAAGGCCGAGCACGCCGCCTTTCATCAGCACGTAGTACGACGCTGCTCCTGCTCCCCACACCAGCGCGATCCGGCGTCCGGTCCAGAAGGCCGGGATACAGCTCAGCACCGTCATCACCACCACGGTCAGGCAGGCGAGCGCGGAGCGCCATTGCTCCTCGAAGGGATAGAGGCCGAACAGGATGATCCGCCACCGGGCAGCGATGACCGACCAGCAGGCTCCTGCCGCCGCCTGGCACGCCTCTGGCCCGCCACTCGTGGTGAAGACGGCAGAAAAGACTGCCCAGTTGAGCAGTTTCCAGACGATAGAGACCATGATCGCCAAGGAGATCAGCGACAGCAGCGCCTGGAGCGGGGTCGCGAAAAAGCGGCGCTTCAGGTCTTCGAGCCTGCCCGGGGCAGGGGGGGCGACAATGACCATCTCCATCTCTGTCATCCCCTCAGTTGATTGCCCTTGAGGGCAATGGCCTTGTTGATGCGGTTGAAGACGGCGGCGAGGCTGAGATTGATGGCGAGGAAGCCTCCCATCAGGATGCCGATCACTTCCAGGGTCTGGCCGGAATGATTGATGGTCAACGCCACGATCATGAAGAAGTCGGTGAAGCCGACGGCAATGCCCATGGTCGTGGCCTTCATCAGCCAGACATACTGGTTGGCAAGGATCGGCAGCATGGCCCGCAACGCCAGCGGCAGACGCACCAGCGTGAAGACGCGCCATGGGCTCAAACCGAGCGAGCGTGCAGCTTCCATCTGGCCCTTGCCGACAGATTTGAAGCCGCCGCGCACGATTTCTGCGATGTAGGAGCCGCCATAGATCGCGATCGCGATAGCCAAGGCGGAGAATTCCGGCGGAACGCGCAGGCCGCCCCTCAGGTTGAGGCCTTGCAGGGCCGGGAAATCGAGCAGCGGTGCGTCAGGCAGGCGTCCTACCACCAAAATGATGGCCGCGCAGGCCAGCGCCGCAGCAGCACCGGCAAGCTGAATGGTGGCACGCTGGCCGAACGGCTGGCTGAGCCGTGACGTCCTGCCCAGCCAGACCGGCAGCGCGATGGCGGCGATCACGGCCGATGTGGCCAGCGCCATTGCCACCCCGCCGACATTCGGCGCCGGCACGTAGAGGCCGCGGCTGGTCAGCAGAAGGCCCCAGGCTTCGTGCGCCGCGCGCGGCGTCGGCAGGTGCGTGATCAAAGCGTACCAGAAGAAGACCTGGAGGATCAGCGGGATGTTGCGGAAGATGTCGACATAGGTGCGGCCGAGCAATTGCGCCAGTTCGTTGGCCGAGGTCCGCGCCAGGCCGACGATCGTCCCGACGAGCGTTGCCAGGATCAGCCCGGTGCAGCCCAGGAACAGCGTGTTGATGATGCCGATGAGGAAGAACCACCAATAGGGATCGTTGGCCGTGGCCGGCAGCAACGAGAAGTTCACGTCCCAGCCCGTCGACTTGTAGAGGAAATCGAATCCCGAGGTGATCCCCTGCTCCGCGAGATTCCGCCGCGCGATGATGATGCCTGCGAGCACCAGGGCCGCAAGCGAACCGACATAGACGACCTGCAACAGCGTGTTGCGGACCTTCTGATTTCTCAGCAGGCTGACCATTGACCAATCCTTCTCGAATTGCCGCCGGCTCCGCCCGGCCGAAGCCAGGCGGGAGCCTTGAGCGGTAACACCGTCAGACGTGGATCAGTCGATCACCAGCGGGAATAGGACGCCGCCATTGTTCCAGAGGTTGGTTAGCTCGCGATCCATCTTGTAGGGCGAGTCCTTGCCTAGGTCGCGATCGAAGATCTCGCCGTAATTGCCGACCTTCTTGATCACGTTGTAGGCCCAATCGTCCGAGAGTCCGAGGCCCTTGCCCATGCCGGGCGTCACGCCAAGGAACTTCGCCACCTGCGGCGAGGTCGGCTTGGCCTTGATCTCGTCGACGTTCTTGGAGGTGATGCCTTCCTGCTCGGCGAAGATCAGTGTGCTCAGCGTCCAGTTGGCGATATCGATCCAATTGTCGTCGCCCTGGCGCATGATCATGACTTCCGGCTCTACCGCGAGCACGTCGGGCAGGATGACATGGTCTTCGACCTTGCTCTTGGCGATGCGGGCGATGGCCAATGTCGGACCCCACTGCGCATAAAGATCGCAACGGCCGGAGAAGTAGGCCTGCTCCAACTCTTCCGTCTTTTCGATCAGCACCGGCTCGAGCTTGATGCCGAGCTTCTGGGCGTAGGCGGCGACCTGCTGTTCCTGCGAGGTGCCGGCGGGAATGCAGATCGTGCCGCCATTGGCATCCTTGAGCGACTTCAGGTTGAGCTCCTTGTGCGCCATCACCTTGGTGGTGCCGAGGTAGTAGGATGTCGAGAATTGCAGGCCGAGCTCGGTGTCGCGGCTGAGTGTGCCGCCCGAGGCCTTGATGATGATGTCGACATCGCCCGACTGAAGCGAGGGCCAGCGCTGCGCCCAGCTGATCGGCACGACCTTCAGCTTCGCCGGATCGCCGAACACGGCGGTCGCCACCGCCTTGCAGAGGTCGACGTCCATGCCCTTCCAGTTGCCCTTGTCGTCCACCTCGGCGAAGCCGAGATAGGAGCCGTCATGGCCAGTGCAGTTGAGCACGCCGCGGGCCTTCACGGTCTCCAGCGTCTTGCCGCCGGCGGCTTCAGCCGGCGCCGCCAGATGAACGAGGCCCAGGGCCATGGCGGCGGCCCCCCATTTGATCATTTTCATAGTTGTTGTCTCCACTGTTGAGGTTGTTCCGTTTCTTGTTGTTGGAGCCCCGCAAGATGCCTTCGGGACTCGGTGTCGAAGCCGCCTCTCAGTCGGAAAGCGGGGTCGGTTTCGGCAAGGAGAGTTTCAGATCGCTCCGCCAATCCTCCTGGGCCAGCCATCGATGGAGCGCTGCCACCGCCTTCACGCGCAGATGCCCACGCGGGACGACGAGATAGAAACCAGGCACTTCCTCCGGCTTCATATCGGCAATGGCGTCGCGGCCGATCGGCGCCACCAGCGCGCCGGAGCGGAAATCTTCCTCGGCATCGATCACGGAAACCAGGCCGACGCCGATGCCTTGCAGGGTCGCCCGACGCATGGTCGCGGCATCGTCGAAGCTGATGCTGCGGTCTCCATCCGTCAGCTCGACTCCAAGGTGCCGCAGAATATCCGGCCACAGGCGCTTCGACTTGACGGTGTCGAGCAGCGTGAACTTCGTCAGATCGTGCGCCGACTTGATCTTTTCGCCGAGGGCCGGCGTGCAGCAAATGATCTTCGGATCCGGCACCAAGAGCGTCGTCTCATAGTCCGGCCAGTTGCCGTAACCCCACTGCACTGTCATATCGATGTCGTCGCGTCCGAAATCTGGCAGGTCGACCATCGTCGTCAGGCGAAGATCCGCGACCGGCAGGATCTCGCGAAACAGCGAAAGTCGCGGCAGCAGATAATGGGTGGCGAAGTAGGGGCTCGCATTGAGGTTGATGCGGTCCCGATAATTCGATTTGGTGACGCGGCGAACGCCTTCGGAAAACTCGTCAAAGCCTGCCTTGACGTAATGCGACAGAAGGATCGCCGACTCGGTCAATTCGATCGACCGGCCTTTGCGTTCGAAGAGCGTCACCTGAAGCGTGTCTTCGAGAAGCTTGATCTGCTGCCCGACCGCTTGCGGCGTGACCAGCAATTCGTCGGCTGCCTGCCTAAAACTCTTGTGCTGCGCGACGGCGTGGAAAACGCGCAGCGCATTGAGCGATGGGAGGCGAAGCTTGCCGGTCATGGGAATTCCGCCTCCTTTCGTTCGAGACTCCGTCGATCATGCACTGCTGAATGTCAGCCGAAGGCAGTCGCCTCAGGCGTAGATGTAACCACCTGAGACAATGACGTTTTCGCCGGTCATGTAGGTATTCTTGGGTCCGCCGGTCATGAGTACCCACTCGGCGATTTCCGTCGGCTCGGCGCCGCGGCCGAGAGGGCTTGCCTTAGCCAGCTCCTCGAGGAAACCGAGCGCCTTTGCCTTCTCCGTGGCCATGCCGGCGGGTGCGACGGAATTCACCAGGACGCCGTCCTTGGCGACGTGATGGGCAAAGGAGCGCGTCAGGCTGACGACGGCTGCCTTCGTCGCTGCATAATGGGCGTTCTGCGGATGCGCCTTGAAGGCATCGACCGAGGTGAGGTTCACAATCCGCCCGCGCACATGGTTCTTCGGCTCTTGCGCCTGCATGTGGCGAACCGCGGCCACCATCATGTGATAGGTGCCCTTGATGTTGATGCCGTTGGAGGCGTCCCAGTCGGCGTCGGTGATTTCGAGCAGCGGACGGCGCGGATAGATGGCGGCGCAATTGATCAGCGTGTCGATGCGCCCGAGCTTCGAAACGATGGCGTCGAAAGCGGCATGGCACTGCGGGCCGACCTGGATGTCGCAAGTCGCCGCTGCGGTCGGCAGGCTCTTGGCCTTTGCCGGATCGAGGGCGCTCTGCGCTGCTTCCTGGTTGATGTCGATGATGCCGATCTTGGCCGCCCCGGCCTCGACAGCCATTTTGGCCAGGAGCGCGCCGAGGCCTGCGCCGCCGCCAACGATCAGAACGGAAAGGTCTTTCATCCTGTTTCCCTTACTTGGTGCCGCTCGGCGAGGTTGGCCAGGTGGGCATGATGTCAAAACGGGTAACGTCGGCCCATGCGGGGAGCGCGAGAACCGCGATCACCATCTTGGCCACGTCATCCGGCTGCACCACTTTGCTGGCGTACATGGCCTCGCGCGCCTTTGCGTCGAGGATGTCTTCATAGAGCTGCGTCTCGACACGGCCGGCGACGATCTCGGTAACGCGTATTCCGAACTGGGAGAGGTCGGCGCGCAGCGCGGCGGCGAAACCGGAGATCGCCGCCTTGGTGGCTGAATAGACGGCGATGTTGGAGAACGGCGCGTGGCCCGCAACGGAGCCGGTGAACAATATGTGCCCCGACTGACGCTCGCGCATATGCGGCACGACAAGGCGAGTGAGCATGATCGCCGCGCTGAGGTTCACCTCGAGCGTGGTGTCGATGTCGGCGATGTTCATATCGGCGAAATTGCCGAGCGGCGGCATGATGCCGGCATTGTTGATCAAGACGTCGACGGTGAGATCGGCCAGCACCGATTCCAGCGCCTCGCGGTCGGTGACGTCGACGGCGATCGGCACGATGCCCGGACGCTCGGCCTGTAGCTCCTTGAGCGCGGCCTGGCTGCGGCCGACGGCATAGACGTCGTAGCCGGCGTCGCTCAGCGCAATTGCCATCGCCCGCCCTATGCCGCTCGTCGCTCCTGTTATGAAGGCTGTCGTCACCTGGGCTTCCCCGATTGCTTGGATTTCAGTTTGCGGCCTGGGCCGATGCCGCGAAACCAAGAAAAGCAGCAAAAAGGAAAGATAAACTTTCGAACGCCTTTCGGCGGCTGGAATATTCCGGCGCGCCTATGCGGCGACAAACGCTGCTATCCCAAGGAAAACAATGTCCTCAACCCGCGAAGGCGAATTTCCGATCGCCAGCTGAGAAAAAACATGGCTTTCGTAAACAACCGGCCGCCTGCGCGGCGACAGAGGCGAACGACGTCGAAGTCGGCGAACCTACCCGGCGGTCGGCAAAGGCTTTTTCAGCTTGGTGAAAAGCGAGGCTGCCGCAGCCTTCTGCTCGGCCTCGGTTGCCTCGACGCCCGAGGCTTTGGCAAGGGCGCGCACACGTCCCAAACTGTTCTGCAGATGCTTGCGCATAGCCTGTCGGGCTTTGCCTCCATCCTGCCTTTCGATGGCATCGACGATGGCTTTGTGCTCGCTGTGGATGCGCGCGTAGTAGCTGTCCTTGAGGGCAGGCTCGACGACATAACCGAGCTGGAATCTCGGCACGATCATCGGCCCGAGATAGGCAAGGAAGCCGTGGATGAATTCGTTGCGCGCCGCCTTGGCGATCGCGAGGTGGAAGTCGTAATCGTAGTGGATCTGGACCGCGGCGGGATCGGCCTGCTGCGCGTCGATGTCATCCATCATCGCGCGGATGCTGCTTGCTTCCTTGTCGGTGCGGCGTTCCGCGCAGAGCCCGGCGGATTCCACATCGACGCTCAGTCTGAGTTCAAGCAAGGCTATGGTTTCCGGCAGGGTCCTGAGCGCCTCCTCCGGGATCGAGAAATTGCGCGGGGTCGGCGTCTCGCTGACGAACATGCCGCGGCCCTGCTGCGGCACCACCATGCCTTCGGAGCGCAGTCGCGCCACCGCTTCACGCACGACGGTGCGGCTGACATCGTATTCGGCGCAAAGCTCCGCCTCGGTCGGCAGCTGCGCGCCGGGCTGCAACTGACCGGAGCGGATCTTTTCGGCCAAGCTCTCCGCCACCAGGGTGGAAAGCGGCTTGCGTTTCGTCATTGAGGTCCTTCCGTTCAAGTTCAGATTCGGGATGATGCCCGAACCGGCAAGACCATTCAAACCGCGGCTGTCACAATCAGCTCGACTAGCATGCCGGGCTTGGCCATGCGGCCCTCGCCGGAGGAGCGGGCCGGCGCGTGCTCCTTCGGCATCCAGGCATCCCAGACCGTGTTGACCTCGTCGAAATCGCGCACGTCGTCCAGCCACATTTGCACGTGAAGGATGCGGGTCTTGTCGGTGCCGGCCGTGGCGAGCAAGGCATCGATCTTGCCGAGCACCTCGCGCATCTGGTCGGACGCGGATTGACCCGGTTTGGCGACTTGGCCGGTCAGGTAAAGCGTGCCGTTGTGGATGACGCCGTGATGAACGCGGGTGTCGAAGTCGAAGCGCTGGATGTCGGTCACGGGTTCTCTCTCAGATAGCCGGCGTCCGCCGGATGGGATTGCCTTGCAGATACTGCGCGTAGGGCGCCTGGACGAGCCAGCCGGCGTCGATGGGCAGGGTCACGCCGGTTATCGAGGCGGCGCGGTCGGAGCACAGGAACAGCGCGGCCTCGGCAACGTCGCGCGGCTCGACGAAGCGGCGGAGCGCCGTGGTCGCCTGGATGGCTTCGGGGTTGCGCTCGCCCTTGGCGATCTTTGCTTTCAGCCCGTCCGACAGCGTGTAACCCGGAGCCACGGCATTGACGCGAACCCCGTGCGGGCCGAGCTCGGCGGCCAGCATCTGGGTGAGGGCCAGCACCGCATGCTTTCCCGGCGTGTAGGCCGGCAGCGATAGCGGCGCGAAAGAGGCAAGCGAGCCGACATTGAGGATCGCCCCGCGCCCGGCCGCCGACATCAGCCGGCCGAACACCTGGCAGCCGAGTAGGGTGCCGCGATAGTTGATGCGCCACATCTTTTCGTCTTCGTCGAGATCCTGGTCGAGCACATGCTTGCCGCTCTGCAGGATGCCGGCGCAGTTGACGACGACATGAGGTGTACCGAAGGTGTCGCCGACGGCTTGCGCCAGCGCCTCGACGGAAGCCGGATCGGCGACATCGGTCTGCACGAAGAGGGCGCGCGGCGCGCCTATGCTCGCGCAGGCGCTCGCCGTTTCCTTGCCACGGACGCTGTCGCGGCCGGCGACGACCACCTGATAGCCGTCCGCGGCAAAGCGCTCGGCGATCGCACGGCCGATGCCGGACGTGCCGCCGATGACGACCGCTGTCGATGCCTCAGCCATTGCCGCGATCCTTCCGCTCGATGTCGAAGAATTCGGACATGGCCTCGACCTGGAAATCCATCATCGGGCGCCCGGGCTGGATGCGACAGCCGATTTCCTTCGCCGCCTTGAGCAGGGCGGTCTCGGCTGGCTCCATGATGATGTCGACCACTGTCATGTTCGGGGTCAGCTTGGTCACGTCCATCGGCAGCGGATCGCTGGCCTTCAGTCCGGAAGGTGTCGCGTTGATCGCCATGTCCATTCCGGATGGATCGGGCTCTCCGACCTCGATCCGGCAGTTGGGAAAAGCCTTGTTGACCAGCGATGCGAGTTTTTGCGCGCGTTCCCTGTCGATGTCGGCCAGGCGGATTTCCGCCGCGCCTTCTTCGGCAAGGCAATAAGTCAGCGAGGCGCCCGCGCCGCCGGCGCCGACCTGGAGGATGCGCTTGCCGGCGATCCGGTGCTCGCCGGCCTTCAGCCCCTCGATGAAGCCGACGCCGTCGAAATTGTCGGCATGCCAGCTGCCATCCGCCTGCCGGCGCACGGAATTCGCGCTCTGCACGCGTGCGGCGCGATCGTGAGCCGTCGCACATTTGTGAAAAACCGCGACCTTGTATGGCACCGAGATAATCACGCCCCGAATGTTCTCGGCCGCCGTGATGCCGGCCCAGAAGGTTTCGAAATCCTCCGGACGGCAGCTCAACGGCACCATCAGGCTGTCGAGGCCCTTCTGCTCGAAGATTTGGTTGAACATGCCGGGACTCTTGGCATGCCCGACTGGATGGGCCAGCATCACGAAGACATCGGCTTCGCCGGTTCCGCGCATCGGTTCATTCCTTTTCATTTGACAGTTCATGATTACTCAAGGTCTCGATCGCCCGGACGAGGGACGAGTGGTCGGCCTCGGCACCTCCCGCTCGCGCCGAACAGGCATTCATCAATTGCTGCGCCATCGCCGTGTTCGGAAGGGAGACGCCAAGCGCATGTGCGCTTTCGAGCGCGAGGTTGAGATCCTTCTGGTGAAGCCCGATGCGAAAGCCCGGCGCGAAGGTGCGGGAAATCATGCGCTCGCCATGCACTTCGAGCACGCGGGAAGAAGCAAAGCCGCCCATCAGCGCGGCGCGAACTTTCGCCGGGTCGCAGCCGGCCTTGCTGGCGAAGACCAGCGCCTCGGCGACCGCCTCGATGTTGAGTGCGACGATGATCTGGTTGGCGATCTTGCAGATCTGCCCAGCGCCATTCTGCTCGCCGATCAGGGTGATGTTCTTGCCCAGCCCCTGGAAGATCGGCAACGCCCGTTCGAAGTCGGCTGCCGGACCGCCGACCATGATGGTGAGGCTCGCCGCATTGGCACCGACCTCGCCGCCGGAGACCGGCGCGTCGAGAAAGCCCGCTCCGACTTCTCGTAGCTTCGCCGCGAATTCAGCCGTGGCGATCGGGCTGATCGAGCTCATGTCGATGACCAGCTTGCCGGCCGAAATTCCTTCCAACACACCGTTCCGCCCGAGCAGCACGCGCTCCACGTCGGGCGTATCCGGCAGCATGGTGATGACGAGCTCGGATATCCGCGCCACCTCGGCGGGGGAGGCTACGACTTTTGCCTTCAAGTCCCTTGGAAGAGGGGAGCGGTTCAGGACCGTGACGACCTCGTGCTCCGCGTCGGCGAGATGCCGCGCCATCGGCGCGCCCATGACGCCAAGTCCGATAAAGCCGATTTTCATGCGCAACTCCCGTTCCGCGTCAGAGCGCCTTGCAGCTCGAGTTCGACGTATGATATAGGACATCATACAAACTTCAATGCACCTTCTTCTCATTGGAGACCGATCGCAAAATGCAGGAGCGCGTCAATTCGCTGAAGGCGGCCGTTCAGGCCGGCCGGGCTCATATCGGCATCTGGTGTTCGCTGGCTTCGGCGCTTACCACCGAGGTGGTCGCGGGCTCCGGGGCGGGCTGGCTGCTGATAGACGGCGAGCACAGCCCGAACGATCTGCGCAGCATCATGGCGCAGCTGCAGGTCGCGGCGGCGTTTCCGTGCGAAGCCGTGGTGCGATTGCCGTCGGATGATGCCAATCTCATGAAGCAGGCATTGGATGTCGGCGCCCGCAGTCTGATGATCCCCAATGTGCGCACGGCCGATCAGGCATGCGCCATCGTCGCAGCCATGACCTATGCGCCAGGCGGCTTCCGCGGCTTTTCCGTCGGCCACCGCGCCAACGCCTTCGGCCGCATCTCCGGCTACCACGCCAATGCGCGCGAGCAGCAATTGCTGGCGGTGCAGATCGAGGACGAATCGGGCGTCGCCAATGCGGGCGAGATCGCCGCTGTCGAGGGCGTCGATGTGCTCTTCGTCGGCCCCGGCGATCTCTCCACCAATATGGGCGCGATGGGTAATCCAGGTGCTGCGCATGTGCAGGAGGCTATCGCTTCGGTGCGCAAGGCCGCGGCCGCCGCTGGCAAGGCCAGCGGCATCCTGGCGCCGGTCAAGGCCGACGCCGACCGCTATGTCGCCGACGGCTTCACCATGATTGCGGTGGGCTCGGATCTCGGTTTGCTGGCGCGGGGCTCGGATGCCCTTGTCGCCTCGTTCGACCAATAGAGCGGAGAACTGCCATGGCGATCCCCCCTTACAAGGCACCTTCGCGCGGCGCCTATGACATCGTCATCGTCGGCGGCGCGGTCATCGGCTCGTCCACGGCCTATTGGTTGAGCCAGGCGCTGGGTAGTCGCGTGTCGATCCTCGTCGTCGAGCGCGATTCGAGCTACCAATTCTCCTCGACCGCGCTCTCCACCAGCGCCATCCGCCAGCAATATTCCAATCCGATCAACGTGAAGATCAGCCAGTTCGGCATCGAGATCATCCGCGGTTTCCAGGAGCGGATGGCGCCGTTCTACACCAATGAGCCCGCGCCTGATCTAGGCTTCAAGGAACATGGATATCTCTATTGCTGCTCGCCCGAGGACGTAGACGCGGCGCGAGAACGGGTCGAGCTGCAGCGCAGCCTCGGCGCCCACACCGTCTTCCTCGAACCGGGCGTGTTGAAGGAACGTTTTCCGTGGCTGAATGTCGAGGACCTCGGCGGCGGTTCTTGGGGTTCGCGCGAAGAAGGCTGGTTCGATTCGATGGGCCTCCTCAACGGCTTCCGCCGCGCGGCGCGCGCGAGCGGGGTCGAATATATCGACAACGCCGTGACGGATTTGGATGTTTCCGAAGGCCGGGTCGTCTCGGCCCGCCTCGCGACCGGCCAGACCGTTTCCTGCGGAACATTGGTCAACGCCGCCGGTCCACGCGCACAGCAGGTCGCAGCCATGGCCGGCCTCTCCATCCCGGTCGCGCCCTACAAGCGCTACAGCTTCGTTTTCGCCAGCGCCAATCCCATCCCCGGGCGGATGCCCAATGTCATTGACCTTTCCGGGACATTCGTGCGTCCGGAAGGCGAACTTTTTCTCACCGGCAACACGCCGCAGGGCGACGGGCCGGCCGACTATGACGACTTCGAGATGCATTTTGAAGAGTTCGACGATTACATCTGGCCGGCGCTCTGGCACCGCATTCCAGCGTTCGACGCGTTGAAATTGCAGACAAGCTGGACCGGCCATTACGAATACAACATGCTCGACCACAACGGCATCGTCGGCTTCCACCCGCAGGTGAACAACTTCATGTTCGCCAACGGCTTCTCCGGCCATGGCCTGCAGCAGTCGCCTGCCGTCGGCCGGGCAGTCTCGGAGCTGATTGTCCACGGGGCTTTTCAGACGCTCGACCTGTCGCCGTTCAGCTACGAGCGCATACCGCGCAATCAACCGTTCCTCGAAGAGGCGGTGATTTGAGCCGTGTCAAACTGAGCCGACCAGCGCTCCCAATTTCATTTTAGGGAAAACGGAAATGAAGATCCTTGTGCCCGTGAAGCGGGTTGTGGACGCCAACGTCAAGGTCCGGGTGAAGGCCGACGGACTGGGC
>NZ_VFWS01000410.1:0-1362 GCF_006443065.1 Mesorhizobium sp. B1-1-5
TCGCCGAAGGCAGCCTGCGGTCCGTGCCGCTCGAACTGCCGAAACGCGACTTCGCCATGATTACACATCGCGACCGCCAGGCAAGCTTGGCCCAGATGGCGCTCAAGGCGCATTTGGGGGCCGACGAGAAGGCGTCCGCGCGTTCGTGAATTGTCCGGATATCAGCCGAACTTGCGCTGCGCGTCCAGCGAAAGGCCAAGTCCGACCGAGCCGAACATATCGCCCTCGATGACCGAAGCCTGAGGCACCAGCGACAGGATTTTTTGTCTCGCCAGCGGGATCGCGGTGGATCCTCCGGTCAGGAACACGGCGGTGATGTCGGACGACTTGACCCCGGCGTCGCCGATGGTCTGGCCGACCGTGGCGGCAACGCGCTCGATGTCCCTGGCGATCGTGGCGTCCAGCGCCTTTCGGGTGATCTCGGCGGCGAACTGGACTTCCGGCAGCCTCACCTCGACATCGGCCGAGACCTTGTCGGTCAGCGCGATCTTGGCCCTTTCGACAAGAGCGGCCAGCGCGTGCCCATACCGGTGCTCGACGATATGGATGAAGCGGTCGACGAGATCGGCGCGCTCGGCCTCGTAGCGGATCTGACGCAGATGCGTCATCGCCTTGGCCGTGTAGACCAGGTTGATGCGTTGCCATGTGGCAAGATCGATGAAGTAGCTGGCCGGCAGGTTGCGCTTGCCGTCCTTGGTCGGGCTGAGATAGCCGAGTTCCGGCATCACATGCGCGATGCTGAGCAATCGGTCGAAGTCGGTGCCGCCGATATGGATGCCGCGGCTGGCCAGGATATCGTCCTTGCGGTCAAGCGAGCGGGCACGCTGCGGCGAGACCCTTACGATCGAGAAGTCCGACGTGCCGCCACCCATGTCGATGATCAGCGCCAGTTCCTCGCGCGTCACCTTCTGCTCGTAGTCGAGGGCCGCCGCGATCGGTTCGAACTGGAAGGCGATATGCTTGAAGCCTTGGGCGCGGGCGGCTCCTTCGAGCTCGCTTTGTGCCCTGGCATCGGCCTCGGCGTCGTCGTCGACGAACTGCACCGGCCGACCGAGCACCACGCTCTCGACGGCGCCGCCGGCATCGTCCTCCAGTCTTTTTCGCAGATGGCCGAGGAACAGGCCGACGATCTCCATGAAGCCGATCGATCGCGCCTTGATGCGCGTCTTTTCCTGCGCGAGCGCGCTGCCGAGCACGCTCTTCAGCGAGCGCATCAGCCGACCTTCGACGCTGTCGGTGTAATTGGCGATTGCGTGGCGGCCGAAACAGGTACGGTTGTCCTCGAAGTTGAAGAACACGGCGCTTGGCAGCGTGACCTCGCCGCCTTCCAGCGCGACGAGGTGCGGCTGGCCGCTCCTGACC
>NZ_VFWS01000411.1:0-1361 GCF_006443065.1 Mesorhizobium sp. B1-1-5
TCGCGCCACATGGTCGGGTCGGAGGCGGCAAGACGGGTGAAGTCGCGGAAACCGGAAGCGGAATATTTGATGACTTCCGTCTTGGTCACCGATTCTAGGTCATCGGCGGTGCCGACGATGTTGTAGGCGATGATGTGCGGCAAATGCGAGACGATGGCCAGCGTCATGTCGTGATGCTGCGGATCCATCGTGTCGATGTTGGCGCCACAACGGCGCCAGAATTCGGAACGCCTTTCCAGCGCGTCCGGATCCGTGTCCGGCAGCGGGGTGAAAATGCACCAGCGGTTGTCGAACAGATCGGCGAAACCGGCATCGGGCCCAGATTTCTCCGTGCCGGCCAGCGGATGGCCGGGAATGAAATGCACCCCACCGGGTATATGCGGCTGCATCTGTGCGATCACGGAAGCCTTGGTCGAGCCGACATCGGTGACGATGGCGCCCCTCTTCAGCGCCGGCGCGATCTCCTGAGCCACCGCGCCGGACGAGCCGACCGGCACCGAGACGATGACAAGGTCGGCATCGCGGACCGCTTCCTTGGCATCTATGGCGTAGGAGGAGCCCAGCCCAAGCTCTTGCGCCCGCGCCAGCGTCGCGGCGCTGCGCGTCGAGATGGCGACATGGCCGGCCAGGCCCTCGCGGCGGATGACGCGGGCCAGTGACGAGCCAATCAGGCCGATGCCGACCAGCGCGATCTTTTCGAACATCGGTGATGCCATGGCGTTTTAGCTTTTCAGGAATGTCGTGAGTGCCGCGACAACGCCGCGATTGGCCTCTTCGGTGCCGACCGTCATACGCAGTGCGTTGGGAAAGCCATAGCCCGAAACACGCCGCAGTATGTAGCCGCGCTGGGTGAGATAATCGTCCGCCGCCGCGGCCGAATGCTTGCCGTCGTCGGGAAAATGAATGAGGAGGAAATTGCCGACGCTCGGCGTCACCCGCAACCCGAGCCCGGTCATCTGTTCGCTCAGCCAGGCCAGCCAGGTCTCGTTTTGCGCGACGCTGCGCTCGATATGGGCGCGGTCGCGGACGTCGGCGATGCCGGCCTCGATCGCCGTCGCATTGACGTTGAAGGGACCGCGTATGCGGTTGATCGCGTCGACGATGTGCATCGGCCCATACATCCATCCGATCCGCGCCCCGCCAAGTCCGATCTTGGAGAAGGTGCGGGTCATGACCACGTTCTGAGAGCTGCCCGCGAGCTCGATGCCGGCCTCATAGTCGTTGCGCCTGACATATTCGGCATAGGCGGCATCGAGCACCAGAAGCACGTTCTTCGGCAGGCCGGCATGCAGGCGGCGCACCTCCTGGAACGGCACGTAAGTGCCGGTTGGATTGTTGGGATTGGCGAGGAACACGATCTT
>NZ_VFWS01000412.1:0-1361 GCF_006443065.1 Mesorhizobium sp. B1-1-5
ATCAACTCGACGACTACGATCAAGAGCTAGTCGGATGCGAAGCCGCTGTTGACGTCGATACCATAGTACATGAACAGCGTGCCGATCAGCGGTCCGAGCGTGGTGGCGGCGCCGCCGAGCAGCACCCACAGCAGCGGCAGGATCGAGTACTGTACCGAGGCGAAGCTCGAGCCGACATAGCCGAACAGCAGCGCATAGGCAGCGCCCGACGCCGCGCAGATGGCGCCGGAGACGACCACGGCGGCGAGCTTGTTGGAGAAGGTGTCGTACCCCAGCATTTTGGTCCGTTCCTCGTTCTCGCGGATGGCGACCAGCACGCGGCCGATGTCCCGATCCTTGATCGCCGAGATCCAACCCGTGATGTCACCGGCGCTGTTCTCCACCCAGGAGCGGATGATGGCTGCGGCCAATACATCGGCCAGCCGCGCCAGCATCATGCCGGAGCCGGCCCGGTTCCTCGTCGCCTCGTCGGCCATGGCTTCCAGCAAATGCGGGATGCCTGGCTCGCCGGCCATCAGCTCCTTCGCGCGCAGCATATCCGGCATCATGGCCAGCAGGGGATGCGAGCCATCGTGGTTGAAGTGCATGCTGCCGCAGAACAGCAGCGTTTTTGCACCATGGCCGCCGTTCGAGACGGCGTAGACATTGTCCTGCAGGGGCTCGACGCTGTAGCTTTCGAGCGGTTCGGCTTGTACACCGGGTGCGCTGGCAAGGATATGCTCGGCGCCGCGCGGCAACAGCAATGCATCGCCGGCTTTCAGTTCCATCCATTCGCCTAGTGGCGAAAGCAGCCAGCATCCGGCACGGCCGATGAAGTGAAACCGCGCCGCCTTCTGCACCGGAAAGAGCACGGCCCAAGGCGCGCCCAGTTCGCAGCGGCCATAGTCGACGCCCTCGAGGCGCAGCGCGCGCAACATCTCGGTCAACGCACCCCCCGGGGCCGGCACAGTGTCGTTGGGCGAGGTCAAGTCCATGCCGATTCCTACAGCAGTTCAGCGTCCCACGGAAACGCTGAACTGCTGTACCTCTTCGGGCAATTCCGGACGGAATTGCTCCAGCCTGGAGTCACGGCCTGCCGCTTCAGCCGGCCTGGCGGATCTCAGCATGTTCCTCGGCACGCAGGTGGCTGGGAGCCGAGCCGATGACGCGCTTGAAGGCCCGGCTGAAGGCGGCGTCCGACTCATAACCCAGGCGTGTGGCGACGACGGAAATCTTCTGGCGATCGCGCACCAGCCATTGTCGGGCCTGGTGCATGCGCACC
The DNA here is from genome assembly GCF_006443065.1 of Mesorhizobium sp. B1-1-5. Lineage (NCBI taxonomy): Bacteria > Pseudomonadati > Pseudomonadota > Alphaproteobacteria > Hyphomicrobiales > Phyllobacteriaceae > Mesorhizobium > Mesorhizobium sp. B1-1-5. The sequence continues at coordinate 1,262 of NZ_VFWS01000412.1, forward strand.
TGGGTGACGTACCTGGCCGGCGTCTCGCCGACAATGGTGGCAAAACGCTCGGCAAAGCCCGATCGCGAGGCGCCCATCATCCTGGCGAGCGCCTCGACGG
>NZ_VFWS01000413.1:0-1360 GCF_006443065.1 Mesorhizobium sp. B1-1-5
CCTCACCTCTGCTCCTCGCGTGCCGCCTTTTCCAGCGCCAGGAGCTGCGCCTCGTCCAGCGTCAGGAACCCCATAATGTGCTGCACCACTTCGGCGCGCGCGTTGCTGAGCGCGCTGTGCAGCTCGAAGCCATTGGGGGTTCTGGTCCGCGCCATCCACTCGCCGTATGACGGGCGCCTGAAATAGCCGACCGTCGCCGCGAGATCGGCCAGCACCATTTCGCCGTCCTCGCCGGAAAACACGCGCAGATACGCCTTGGCCAGCGCCTCGCGCGCTTTGGCGGGGCCGCCGCTTTGCGACGCGTGGGCGAAGCGTTTGCGGCTCATGCGCGCTGTCCGGCCGGCATCGCGCCCTGGGCGCCGGCATCAGGTGTCGGCCCATCGGCGGTGCCGCCCTGCAGCATGCCTTGCAAGCCCTCGAGCAGGCCGCTGTCGCGCGCCTGCACGGCCGCCGGCACCGCGTCCTTGGCCACCTTGCCGGCGGTGGCGATCGCCGCCATGCCGGCCTGCGCCTGGCTGGCCTTGGCCCTCGCGTCGCGCAGGCCCGCCACCTCATCCTTGCGGCGGAAGATGCGCTGCGGGCTGCGGCCGGCGCTCTGCACGATCTTGAGCGCCTCGTCGCTGTCGATATTGTCCATCACATCAGGGTCGAACTGCGCCATCTGCATGGCCGTGGTCACCAGCTGGATGGTGTCGCGCGCTTCCGCCGAGCGACGCAAGACATCGAGCGGACCGGTGAAGGTCGGCCGCACCGCCTTGCCCGCCAGGCTCGCCGGCGGCAGGAAGCGGCTGTCCTCGTCATAGAGACCCTTGTCCTCCAATATGCCGAGCTCGCGGTCGAGATTGGTGGCAAAGCCCGCCTGGATGATCGAGCCCGACGGTCCGAGCAGCGCGCCCTTCTCCTCCTGGCGGATCAGCGCCTCGGTGGCGGTCATCTGCGGGTTCTGCACCAGGGTCTGGAACAGGCTGACGAACATCATGTCGCGGATTTCCTCAGCCCGGCTCGCCGCATAGTCGAAGGCGTAGCTCGGGTTCTGCCCGGTGGTGATCGGCGCGATCAGCGGCCTGCCATTGTCGTCGATGAGGCCCGGATAATTCTCGCCCGGATCGAGCACCGGCACGTAGTCGAGCCTGGCCTTCGACGCCGTCGGCGGATCGGTGATCTGCTGGAGCGCGCGCAGGCCCGAGCGGCGGACCGCGTTTTCCTCGCGCACGGTCGTCAAGGCTTCGATGGTCGGCGAGATGCCATAGGCGTCGCCCTCGTAACGGCGCCAGTTGAAGGCCGATACCGGGAAGGTGCGAAACCCGCTCTCGCGCACGATCTCCTCCTCGTCCTCGATGACATGGTAGGAGGCGAAGGC
>NZ_VFWS01000414.1:0-1359 GCF_006443065.1 Mesorhizobium sp. B1-1-5
CCCACGATCGTCCGGCACGATTTGTGCTTGTGTAAGTGCACGGCATTGATTCTGCTTCAGTTCAGGTGGTTACGAATCAACTGGACTCAAAGGAGACCAACGCCGTGCGGCATCAGAATATCGTTTTTCATGGCCTTCTGAAGCAGATTCCTTGGGCGACATTCGATCAGCTAGTGGAACAACACAATGCCGACAGGGACGAGCGACAAATCAAGTGCAAGGCACAGTTGATCGCGATGTTGTTTGGTCAACTCTGCGGGGCGCGCGGACTGCGGGAGATCGAGACCGCCCTGAAGAGCCACGCAGGCAAGCTTTATCATCTGGGCGGCGCCACGATCTCCAGGTCGGCGCTGTCAACGGCGAACAAGTCATCAGCTGCGGCAGAGGTGTTCAGCGCGCTGCTCTCCGGGTTGATCCAGCAGCTGCAGGCCGGCTATCGGCGCAAGGTCAAGGATTGCGTCCGGTTGATCGATTCGACGAGCGTGCGGCTGAGCAGTCTCAGCGGCAATTGGGCGACGTTCTCGACGGACGTGTGTGGCGCCAAGGCCCACATCGTCTATGACCCCGACGCCGACCAGCCGCTGTACCTGATCGTCACGGCCTCCAACATCAACGACATCACCGCGGCCAAACAGATGCCGATCGAGCCCGGTGCGACCTACGTGTTTGATCTCGGCTACTACGATTTTGGTTGGTGGGCGAAGCTCGATGAACTCGGCTGCCGGATCGTCACGCGGCTGAAGGCCAACACGCCCTTTGAGGTGGTCGAGGAGCGTCCGGTGGCTGCAGGATCATCGATCCTGAGTGATCGGACCGGATATTTGCCGAAGCGGCTTGCCGCCTCACGCAAGAACCCGATGTCTGGTCTGGTGCGCGAGGTTTGCGTGTTGAACGACAACGGCAAGCTGCTGCGCATCTTCACCAACGATCTGGAGGCGAGTGCGCAGGAGATCGCCGATCTCTACAAGCGGCGCTGGGCGATCGAGCTGTTCTTCCGATGGGTCAAACAAACCTTGAAGATCAGCCACTTCGTCGGAACCTCCGAAAATGCCATCCGCATTCAGATCACGATCGCCCTGATCGCCTTTCTGCTGCTGCGTCTGGCGCACGATGCTAACAAGATCGTCAAAAGCCCGCTCGCCTTCGCGCAGCTGATCAAGACCAACCTGATGCACCGCCGTCCGATCGCCGGATTGCTTCGACCCATGCCGCAGCCCGACCCGCACCAGCCCAAATTCGAGTTCGGACCCGCTGCGACACGCGCCGCGCACGCGCGACGGCGGCAACGCGCCCCGCTTGCTCTGCGAGAGGCCGCATGAAAGCATAAACCGTGCCGGACGCTCGTGGGCTTGACCCGAG
>NZ_VFWS01000415.1:0-1358 GCF_006443065.1 Mesorhizobium sp. B1-1-5
GGCGAAAGCACCGGCATAGGCCGGGCGGAAGCTCTGGGCATTGGCCAGCCTCTGGCCGCTGCTGCGGGTCTCGGTGTTCTGCATATAGGACATGTCGACCTCCGTCTCGCCGGTTAATCTATAAAAGTTGTAGACTTTGTCGATTGCTATTTTTCGGCCATGCGCAGAATTTTTTTCTAACAGCGCCGTGAGAACTGGCGCTGAGTTGCTGCAGAGCGGCATCGGCGTGATCGACGGACATGGCAGCGTCGGTTTCACTTCCGGCGCTCGACGGCACTTCACTTGCCGATCCATTCGTGCATTGGCCGCCCCGCGCGGGCAGGATAGCATCGCGGCAGAGCGACAATGCGAGATCGTCCAAAGGACATTTGGGAGGAGCAAGGAAATGGGAGCAAGACTGGCCGGCAAGGTCGCCATCGTTTCGGGCGGCGCGACGGGAATGGGCGGGGCGGCCTCGGAACTGTTCGCGGCGGAAGGCGCAAAGGTGGCGATCATCGACCGCAATGGCGAAGCGGCGGCAGCCACCGCCGCGGCGATCCGGGCGCGCGGCCAAATCGCGGAGCATTTTGTCGCCGACGTTTCCGACGAGGCGCAGGTCGAGGCGGCCGTGAAGGGCGCGGCCGAGAAGTTCGGCGCGGTTACCGTCCTGTTCAATCATGCCGGCACCATCGTGATAAAGCCGTTCCTGGAGACCAGCGTGCAGGAATGGGACTGGCTGCATGCCGTCAACGTGCGCTCGATGTTCCTGATGACCCGCGCCGTGCTGCCCGGCATGATCGCGGCCGGCGGCGGCTCGATCGTCTGCACCTCGTCGATCTCGGCGGTGGCGGCGACGCCGAACGAAGTGCTCTATGACACCACCAAGGGCGCCTGTCACATGTTCGCGCGCGCCATCGCCGTGGAATTCCGCGACCGCAACATCCGCTGCAACGCCGTCTGCCCCGGCTTCATCCGCACACCGCATGGGCTGCGCGAGGTCGCCGATCTGGGCAAGCTCGGCGTCGATGTCTCCGACGCGGCGCTGGCTGCGCAGCAGGGGCGGATCGGCGAACCGGAAGAGGTGGCAAAGGCGGCGCTGTACCTCGCCAGCGACGAATCGAGCTTCGTCAACGGGGCCCATCTGTTCGTCGACAATGGTTTTACCGCGATGTGAGGTGTCCCAAAGGTCCAGGGTCTTCGTCCCAAGCCCTACTCGTCTATCGTTCTTCCCGTCGAAACGGCTTCAGCAGCGCCGACGGCGCCACCGCGTTGCGCGACATCACCGCCATGGCGACGATGGTGAAGATGAAAGGCAGCATCAGGAACGCCTCGTAGGGAATATGCCCGAGACCACTCGCCTGCATGCGCAACTGCAAGGC
>NZ_VFWS01000416.1:0-1357 GCF_006443065.1 Mesorhizobium sp. B1-1-5
CGCGAAAAGGTCGCGCGCTGGGTCGGCGCTGGTCGCCAGGCCCGGCGCAACGCGGGATAGACTTTGCGCCTTCGGCCGGATTGCGGCGAGAATCACCCGGGGCCGGCTGCAGCCCTTCGAGCAAGACTATGGTGCGATCGCACCATATCAAAGCCGGCGTCCAGCCGGGACAATGACGGCATCGATTTCCGCTCTCTTCTAGTTACGGGCGGGAGCAGCGACCGCCAGTATGAAGCAGCGTCAATCTACCCCAACGGACCTGTTTTTGGCGATGGCCCGGCCAAGACATCCTCTGGCCTCGAGCGACGCGCTCCCGTCCGGCTTTTCTTCGATCAGCGATCCATGCCGGCGTCCAGGCAGCGTTCGCGATCGCCCTTGAGCGCATGCGCGGTGACCCCGACGATCGGCACATGCGTGCCGGTTTCCTCTTCCAGCCGGCGGATGGCGGCGGTTGCCTCGAGCCCGTTCATCTCCGGCATCGAGACGTCCATCAGGATCATGCACGGATTGAGCCTGCCGAAAGCGTCCAGCGCCTTGCGGCCATTGCCGACGATCTCGAAACCGTAGCCGGTCTCGCCGAGGATCTGGGTGAAGACCATCTGGTTGACCTCATTGTCCTCGGCCACGAGGATGTCCAGCCGCTGCTCGCCGCCAGTCGCGGCAAGCCGAGGCCTGACCGGCGGCGGCTGCAGCAACGCGCGTTGCCCTGCCGCCGGTGGCGGTGACTGTGGATTGTTCCCGCCGCCTCCCTCGACAGCAAGCGGCCGGGCGACATCCGTGACGTGGCGATGCCGCTGGATGGTGGCGACCAGCGTTTCCAGGAGCACCGAGGAGCGTGCGGGCTTGATGAGTTGGGCATCAATGCCGAGATCGCGGTAACTGGTGTTGGCCAGCGACTGGTCGACGGAGGTCAGCATGATGATCGGCGTGTCGGCAAGCCCGGCGGTGTTGCGCACGACACCTGCCATCTCGGCGCCGCTCATCTCGGGCATCTGATAATCGAGCACGACGCAATCGACCGGCACGCCGTAGGCGGCGGCCGCGATCAGCACTTTCAGTCCCTCGGCGCCGCTCTCGGCCGCGCAGGAATCGAAGGTCCATGACGTCATCTGCTCGGTCAGGATGGCGCGGTTGACGGCATTGTCGTCGACGATCAGCACCCGCGCGCCGGTCACGTCCACCGGCATGATGCGCTGCGCGTTCTGTTGTCCGGCCCTGGGCAGCGTGACCGTGAACCAGAAGGTCGACCCCTTGCCTTCGGCGCTTTCCACGCCGCTGTCGCCGCCCATCAATTCGACCAGCCGCGAGGTGATCGCGAGCCCGAGCCCAGTGCCCTCATGCCGCCTCGTCGAGGAGG
>NZ_VFWS01000417.1:0-1356 GCF_006443065.1 Mesorhizobium sp. B1-1-5
TCCGGATAAAGCCCATACACGGACATCCCCATTCGCTTCACCGGAATCCGGCCGGGTGAAAAACTCCATGAATCGTTGCATGGTGAGGATGAGGAGCTGGTCGAACTCGGCATTTCCAAGATTTTTGGCCTGAGCACCGATGTCGCGGAATGGTCCGATGTCCAGGCGGCGCTTGCGGCCCTGCAGCAATCCGTGAAGAGCCAGGACAAGGCATCCTCGCTCGCTGTGCTTGCGGGTCTTGACCATACCAAGAAGGTAAGAGGGGACGTGCCTGAGGCCGTGATCCCGAAAGCGGCCGGGCAGGCGAACTGATGCTTCAAAAGACCCTGGCCTTCTTCGGCGCTTGAGCAATCTGCGCAAGAGCGGCATTTATCGGCGGACCTTCGGGACCCTGGGGCGCTGGCTGGCATTCCTCTGCTGGCGCATCCGAGCAGGCGAGGGGTCGAGCTTGGTCGAGCGATAGCCTCATGCTACGTCGAGCGGATTCGTATTTCGTCTTTGGTTTTGGCAACGAGCACTATCGGCGGTTCATGAAGACAGCCAAGCAAATCTTCGATCTTGCCGGCGCGGCGCTGCTGCTCCTGGTCACTTCACCCGTCCTGGCGCTCGCTGTCCTGGCTGTTCGTATATCGTCGCCCGGTCCGGCCATCTTTTCTCAAACGCGGGTTGGCCGCGATGGCGTGCTCTTTCGCTGTCACAAATTGCGCACGATGTATGTCGGCACGCCATCCTTGCCTTCGCACGAGGCGCCGGCGAATGCCGTGACGCCGGCCGGAAAGACCCTGCGGAAGTTCAAGCTCGATGAGCTGCCGCAGTTCTGGAATGTTCTGAAGGGCGAGATGAGCTTGGTCGGACCGCGTCCCTGTCTGCCGACGCAAACCGAGCTGATCGAGTGCCGCCGACGGCTGGGCGTTTCATCGGCGCTTCCCGGCATCACCGGCCTGGCTCAGGTCAAGGGCATCGACATGTCGCACACGGCCCTATTGGCCGAAACCGATGCCGACTATCTCAAGGTCGCCTCGATCGGCCTTGATCTTCGCATCCTGCTTGCGACGATTTATCCAGGTTGAGCTTGCCTGCTGCGCGCCGCGATTTCGCTTAGACGATCAAGCGTCGCTGTTTCCGGCAGCCAGCCCTGCGAGACGAGCAGGGAAGGGTCGCATATCTGTGTCGCCGTCATGCTTTCCCAAAACGCCCGCTTGCCTAGCGCCACCGCGGCCATCCGCATCAGGCTGGCCGGTACGGCAGCCAGGCGCACCGGCCGCCCAAGTCCCTTACGGAAGGCGCTTACGACGGCTGCCACCGACACCGGAGGCACATCGCTGGCTATATAGGCAGGGCTGAGCGGCCCCGGAT
>NZ_VFWS01000418.1:0-1356 GCF_006443065.1 Mesorhizobium sp. B1-1-5
GAACAATACACGCTTACCGAGCATGAGGAGATCATCGACCGCATTGAGCACCGTGATGCCGACGGCGCCGAAAAGGCGATGATCAAGCATCTCGAACGCTCGCGTGCGCTCTATGTGATGAATTCCGATAAGTAGCTCTAGCCAACCCGGACAATGGCGTAGGGCGACATCGTAAGATGGCCCTGACCCAGTGCCGAAACATCAACCGGGACGTCGTTCGCCGTCAGGTTCGCCAGCCAGACGACAATGTCGCCCGAGGCGGCGCGACCGGCCAGCGCCGCAACACGCGTCTCGTCGCTTGTTTTCGCGGCAACATGCGCGAGCCCAGCCAGTTCGCAAAGCCCTTGGACGGCCCGGAAAATCGGCCGCGGCGATCCCTCGGCGACAGGTTCGCCGCATGCGGCCAGCACGCCGAATGGTCCGGTGATGCTGGACGGTGTCAGCATCTCCAGCCCGGCCGGCGCGACGCGCGCGGCATAGCCAATGGTCCAGGCGGCGGCAAACTGCGCGGCATGGCGGGGATCACGGTTCGCCATGGCAATGCGTTGGCCGGCAAAATTGTCCTTGGTCGCGCCGCCATAGGGGTTCTGTCGCATGGCAATGGTCGACGGGCCGATCCGGTAAGGCTTGTCGCCGAAGATCGCCCGGGTCGACCGGGTGATGAAGGGCAGCGCCTCCAGCGATTGCATGACGCTGAGATCGTCGGCGGCGTGAACGATCGGACAGGTGCAGTGCGTGACGAAATCGAGTTGGTCGGCGGGCACGCGCTTACGGTTGAGCTCGGTGAAATAGCTGAACATGCCGCCGCCGAGGCGGATCCCGGGAAAGGCGCGCCGCGCCGCGGCATAGATTTCTTCCAGCGGCGGGCATGCCGGCCAGGCGCTGCCCGGCGGCGTCGACTGGCGGTCGACCGAAGGCGAGACGGCAACCGCATCGAGCCGCAGGCCGACCCGGCGCACCATATCGGCGACATCGGAGAATTCGGCATCGAGGTCGCCCGTGCAGGCCACCACGCATTCGAGCGTGGTCGAGGCGGGATGCGCCGCGGCGAGCCGGGCATGGGCGCGCAGCGCGTCCAGGCCGTGGCCGCGCGTCGGATCGAAGTGGAACAGGAGTTGCTGCGGACCGCGCCTTGCGAGCATCGGCAGTTCGGCCAGCGTTGCCTCGACGTCCTCGGGATAGACGATCACGCCGACATCGGGCAGCCTCGGCCCGGTCTCGCCGAGTTCGATGCGGACCGGTTCGGCACTCGCGGTCGCGGCGGGCATCCCGGCGCTGCCGGTGAGGCGCAGGCTCACCGTCTGGCGCAGCGGTTCGCCGGCCGGCAGCACAGAGGGCCACGGCAAGGCCAGCGGC
>NZ_VFWS01000419.1:0-1356 GCF_006443065.1 Mesorhizobium sp. B1-1-5
TGACCTTGCCCCTGGCCGCCGGGGCGCCGGGCTTGCGGCTGGTTTCTTTCATTGTCCGAACTCCTGATCCGATTTCTTCTTGTGCGCCGCCAGCGCCATCAGCCGGCGATCCCGCCATACCTGCCGATCGCCCAGTTTCTCCCTGGGCAAGCGCCTGCTGCGCTCGGACTCGACGGTTTCCATCACCTCGCCCGCCCAGTCGACGCGACGCAGCATCTGCGGGAAAATATTGGAATAGATGCCCTGGTAGCGCTCGGCATAGTCGCGCACGCCGCCCGGCGCGTTGAGATCGATGGTCTCGAAGGGCCCCATGAACGACCAGCGCAGCGCCAAGCCATCACGGATGCCGATATCGACGTCCTCGACGCTGGCATAGCCGTCGGCGACAAGCCGGAAAGCTTCCTCGAGCAGCGCCCCTTGCAGCCGGTTCATGATGAAGCCGTCGAGCTCGCGCTTCATCACCAGCGGCGCGTGGCCGGCATCGAGGAGGAAGGCGCGCGTCCTTTCGAGCGTCTCGGCAGACGTCCACGGCGCCGGCACCACCTCCGCCGCCGGAATGAGGTAGGGCGGGTTGATCGGATGCACGACCAGGCAGCGGTGCCGCCCCGGGAGATGATCGGTGAATTTCGACGGCAGCAGCGCCGAGGTGGAGCTGGCGATCACCGCCTGCGGATCAGAGAGGGAATCGATCCGCGAAAACACCTCGCGCTTCACTTCGAGATTTTCCGGTGTGTTCTCCTGGATATGCACGGCGCCGGCCAGAGCCGCGTCCAAGTCTCCCATGACGACGATGCGCTCGAGCACCGCGTGCGCGGTCTGTCCGCGCAGCAGATCATTCGAAGCGAGATCGCCGAGCACGCCGTCTATGTAGTCGCGCGCGCCGCCTGCCGCGACCGGCGACTGGTCCCACATGCGCACATCATGGCCGGCGCGCGCGAAGCTGATCGCCCATGCCCGTCCGATGAACCCGCTTCCGACAATTGCAACCCTGGCCATGGCTTGCTCCTCAAAGCGTTTCGACGTTGCCGTCGACGCCGAGCGACTGGCCTGAAATGTTGATGAATGCGACCATCGAAGCCACGTCGTACGGGCTGGTCATGCGGCGCAACGAGATGTTCTGCAAATAGCGTTCGGTCATCTCCTGATGGCTGATGCCGACCTGTTTGGCGCGTGCCGAGATAACGCTCTCGATGCGCGGCCCCTCTATGATGCCCGGCAGGATGGCGTTGACCCTGATCCCGTGCGGCCCAAGCTCCTTGGCAAGGCTCTGCGTGAAGCCGATGACGCCGAATTTGGCCGCCGAATAGGGCGTGCGGAACGCATAGCCGTGGCGGCCGGCCGCCGACGACATCGAGA
>NZ_VFWS01000042.1:0-39339 GCF_006443065.1 Mesorhizobium sp. B1-1-5
AAATGAACTTGGCGAACCGAAGGGAGAAAGAGGCGCCAAATCATTGATAAATAATGATAATGGTGGGCCCGGAGGATGTGAGACTGCTAAGGAAAATCAATGGTTTAGCGGATGGTTAGCCAACCCATATTCTTCGTATGATCTCGTATGGTCCGGCGGGTCGCGAAAGGAGCCGGGTCGATGCTTCAGTCGGTCATTTGTTCACCCAGAGCCATCAGCCAGCGCCCGCGGCGGACTGGCCAATATCTATGGTTCCGTTCGCATCAGACGGCCCTGTTCTGCGTCGGCGCGCGACCGCCGCCGTCAGCGACGAGCACTGCGCCGGTGACGAAGGACGCCTCGTCGGAGGCCAGGAACAGGCAGCAATTGGCGATCTCAGCCGGCTCGGCTACGCGCCGCAGCGCAATGCGGCCGGTGAGCGCGGCGAACTCCTCTTCGGGCGTCGTGCCGCGGGCGGCGGCCGCAACTTCCATTTCGTAGACGCTCATCGGCGTGCGCACCCAGCCCGGCGCCACCGCATTTGCGCGAATCCCGTCGGGCCCGTGCGCGTAGGCCAGCGAGCGGGTATAAGAAACCAGAGCGGCCTTGCTTGCCGAATAGGCGGCGTTCTGGCCGCTGGCGTTGAAGGCGCCGACGGAGGCGATGTTGACGATCGCGCCGCCGCGTTCCTTGAGCAGCGGCAGGGCGGCGCGGCAGACCATCATCGAACCAGTGACGTTGACGGCAAAGCTCATCGCCCAGGTTTCGTCGCTCAGCGTCTCTGGCTCGTCGAGGATCATCACGCCGGCGGCGTTGACGACTATGTCAAGGCGGCCGCTGCAGGCGTCAATGGCGCGGGCAATATCACCCGCCTGCGTGATGTCGCCGCGCACGGCGATGCCGCCGCTGGCCTTCGCCGCTTCCTCCAGCACGTCCTCGCCATGGCCGAAGGCGACGATCTTGGCGCCGTGGCGGCCGAACAGCTCGGCTGTGGCGCGGCCCATGCCGGTGGCCGCACCGGTGACCAGTGCGTTACGGCCTTCGAGGCGGCGGCTCATGCGAGCCCCCAGTGCCGCTCGACGGCATAGCCGGTCTCCGGCAAGGTCGAGCCGCCGTCGACGACGATGGTCTGGCCTGTGGTATATTTCGCCTGCTCCGAGGCGAGATAGAGCATCGCATAGGCTATGTCATCTGCCTCACCGAGACGACCCATGGGGATGAACTGACCCAGACGGTCGGCCACCTCGGGCTTGCTCATCGTGCCGCGGCCGGGCTTGGCGATGAAGCCAGGTTCGACGCCGTTGACGGTGATGCCGTCGCGCGCGAATTCGAAGGCCGCACCCCGGATGAAAGCGTTGACGCCGGCCTTGGCCGCCGAATAGTGCACGCCGCCCGCCATGGCGACGCGCGCCGACACCGACGAGGTGACGAGGATGCGGCCGAAGCCATTGGCGCGCATCGCCGGAGACGCCGCCTGCGCCAGCCAGAAGCACGACTTCAGGTTGACCGCCAGCGCCTCTTCGAACTTGTCCTCATCAAGCTCCTCGACCGAGGCCCAGGGGCAGCCGCCGGCGTTGTGGACGACGATGTCGAGGCGGCCGGCCTCGCGCACGATTTCGCCGACAAGCCGATGGAGCGCGGCGCGGTCGAGTCCGGCAAGCGGGACCGTGCGAACGGAAAGACCGCGCGTCGAGAGGTCGGCCGCCAGCGCCTCCGCTACAGTCAATGTGCGGTTGGCGATGAAGACCGCGGCGCCGGCCTCGGCGAAGCGCGTGACGATGGCGGCGCCGATGCCGCGCCCGCCGCCGGTCACCAGCGTCATCCTGCCCGTGAGGTCGAACGGGTTCGCCATCGCTCAGACGACGCCAGCGCTACGCACGAGATCGACGAAGCGGCCGAAGACGTCCGTATGACGGTAGACATCGGCCGGCGAGGTCGCCGGGCACATCAGGAACATGGTATGGAAGGGCGTCACCAGGATGCCTTCGTTCATGTAGAAGGCGTGCAGCAAGGTTTCGAGATCGCCGCGCCGGCCGGCAATGACCTCGGCGCCGTTGCGCGGCGGCTTGGGCATGAACATGATCTCGGCGCGGGCGCCGACCTGCGTCACATGCCAGGGCAATTTGTTGGCGCGGATAATGCCCCAGGCGGATTCGGCAAGGCGCGTGGTGTTGGCGATCATGAGTTCGAAATTCGCCGGCGTCAGCACCTCTTCCAGCACCGCGCGCATGGTGGCGACGGTCAGCGCATTGCCGGCCAAGGTGCCGCCGATGCCGAGATGCGCCGACTGGCGCACACGCGGATTGACCATCGGCACAAGCTTCCACAGCCGCTCGGCGATCTCTTGCGAGACGCCGAAGATGCCGGCCGGAATGCCGCCGGCAATCGCCTTGCCGGCGACCAGAATGTCCGGCTCCAGCCCATGCGGCGCGGTATAGCCGCCTGGCCCGCTGGAGATGGTATGCGTTTCGTCGATGATGAGCACCGTGCCCCTGCGGCGCGTGATCTCGCGCAATGCGGTGTGGAAACCCTCGGCGACTGGGATCATACCGAAATTGGTCATCAGCGGCTCGGTCAGCACGCAGGCGACATCGCCATGCGACAGCGCTTCCTCGAGCGCCGCGATGTCGTTGAACTCGACCACCCTGGAGACGGCGGAATGGTCGACGCCGTTGGGATGGATCATGTTGCGCATGCCGATCTTGCCGTCGCGGATTTCGACATGCGCCTCCTCGACACCGCCGTGATAGCAGCCGGAAAACACCAGCACCTTGTCGCGGCCGGTGATCATGCGGGCAATGCGGATGGCGCCGCGATTGGCGTCGGTGGCCGAAGTCGTCAGCGTCCAGTAAGGCAGGCCGAAGCGGCGCGTGAGTTCTGCGCCGACCCACAGGCTGTCCTCGGTCGGCAGCATCATGGTGGTGCCGTTCCGCAGCTGACGAAGCGCGGCGCGCGTCACCGCTTCCGGCGCATGGCCGCACATGCCGCCGGTGTCGCCAAGCGCGAAGTCGACATAGTCGTGACCGTCGATGTCGCTGATATGCGCTCCGCGCGCCGAAGCCGCGTAGATCGGAAAGCCGCCGGCCCAGCGGCGCATCCAGTGCGACGGGCCACCATAGAGGAAATGCTGCTTGCCCGCTTCCCACGCCGCTGCCGAGCGCGGATGCGTGTCGCGGAAGCGCTGCTGCTCGCGGTCGAGCAGGTCGCCGACAGTTGCGGAATGCGTATCTTTTTTGGCATCAGCCATCACGGCGCAAGTCTCCCTTGTGCGCCGTTGCTTCAGGGCGCCAACCGGTTTTAAATGCGGTTCATTATGCGAACCGTCGTTTTGTATGTTATAGGGAGACTGCAAGGCGTTTCGGCCGCTGTCAAGTTAATTCACATGCGAAGTATCTTGGAGAATCGAAAATGAGCACAGTCGGCAAGGCGGTTTCGCTGCTGGAGCTGTTTACGCTAGCGGAACCGGAGATCGGCCTATCCGACCTTGCCCGCAAGGCCGGCCTCGACAAGGCCACTGCCAGGCGCCTGCTGATGGCGCTTGCCGAACGCCGGTTGATCGAGCAGGAGTCGCAAAGCCGCCGTTACCGGCTGGGCGCCGGCCTGTCGCGGTTGGCGCGCATTCGCGACGCGCATTTCCCTTTCGTGCGCCTGGCGGCGCCGGTGGTGCGCGACCTGTCGATCGAGACCGGCGAGACCGTGCATTTGTCGGAATTCAGCGCCGGGGCGCTGCTCACCGTGCATGTCGAACTGTCGGCCAAGGCGAACCGCGTCAATGTCGATGTCGGCCAAGTGCTGCCGCTGCATGGCACGGCATCCGGCATCGCCTTCCTCGCGGCTTCGCGGCCGGAAGTTGTCAGCGCATATCTCGATGGGCCGTTGCAGCCATTCAGTCAGCACACCATGACACAGCCGGACAAGCTGATGGAGGCAGTGCGCCTCGCCGCCTCGCGCGGCTATTCGCGCAGCGCCCAGGGCTATGAGGAAGGCGTGCACAGCATTGGTGCGGCGATCCTCGGCTCGGACGGCAACCCGATCGGCACGCTGGCGGTGGCTTCACCCGTCTCACGCGTCGACGATGCGGTCGCGGCAAGCCAGGGCGAAGCGGCGATCAAGGCGGCGCGGCTGATCTCAGTGCGGCTGACCGGCGAGGCGTAACCGGTCATCTCTGGCGTTGCCGCGTGCCGCGCCTGCGCATCCGCGACGCCTTGATCATGCCGCGCCCGACCAGCGGCAACGCTGCTGCGACCGGCGATCATGATCGGTGACCGTTGTGCCGACTTCATTCTGGACGGACAGCAGCGTGCCAGCCTGCCGCGCGGCCCTGTTCGGTCGCGCAGCCGCACCCTGCCCCGGACGGCCTATTTCTTGATCGCCTCAAGATCGATAAGGATGTCGACGTCCGGGCCGAGGCCGAAGCCGTCGGCAGCCTTTGCCATCGGGAAGTCGGCGGTGCTGATCTTGCCGGTGGCGCTGAACGCCGCCTTGGTCAGCGTCGCATCCCACGGCGCCGGCGCTTCGTTGAGCAGCTTGACATCGAGGGTGATCTCCTTGGCAACGCCGCTGATGGTGAGGGTGCCGGTCACCTTGCCGGTCTTGTCGTCGAGCTTCTCTATCTTGGTGCTCTCGAAGCCGATCGTCGGGAATTCCGCTGCGTTGAAGAAGTCGGGTCCCTTGAGGTCGCTGTCGCGCTGATCGAAGGCGGTATGGACCGAGCCGACATCGATTTCAGCCTTGACGCTGCTCTTCGTCGGATCGGCCTTGTCCATGACGATCGCGCCTTTCACGGCGTCGAACTGGCCGTGGGCGATGCCGTAAATGCCGTGCTTGATAGTGAATGTAATCCAGGCGTGCTGGCCGTCGATCTCGTAATTGTCGGCATTGGCGGCCGATGTCAGCGCGGAGGCGCCGGCGAAGGCAAGGGCGGCGATCAGGTTTCTTGTCGTCACGTCTCTCTCCCAGTTGGGTTATCGTTGTGGCTCAGGAAAAGCCGAGGGCTGCCCCATGCGGCGCCCAAACGATCGCCGTGAGCACAGCCAACATCGCCGGTATGGCGATCAGGAGGCCGGCGACCAGCGGCCGCAATGGCCCGGCGCCGGGAAGCAGGCCTTGCAGCGGGCCGGGCACAAGCGCGGCCACGATCAGCGGCAAGGGGGAAAGCATCAGCGCCACTGGGTTCGCCTTCGGGGCGAGCAGCGCAACCTGGATGAGGATTGTCGCGGCGGCGTAGAGCAGCGGAAATTCGACGCCTTTGCTCCAACCGGCGGCGATGCCGCCGCGCAGCGACGCGACATACTGCACGAGGCACCAGCCGCCTGTCAGCGCGGCGAGCGAGCCGAGCAATTGGCCGGTGACGATCGCCGCGCCGAGCACCGAGATGATGGCGCCGGCCACGAACACGGCCAGCACCGCCGCCGGCGCGAGGAATGATTGCTCGGCCGACAGCGACGACCCGGCCCGCATGTGAACCAGCATCGCGGTGCCGGCGATCATCAGCAAGCCGGCGATGGCGGCGGCGACCATCTGTAGGTCAAGCGAGCCGAAGGCGATGCGGCGCCAGCCGAGCCACAGGATGGCCGCGGCGATGGCGGCAGCGGCAAGGACGCTGGCTGTTCGACCGGTCAGGACGCGCTCGGGCAAGAGGCCTAACACGATGCCGGCAAAGGCGAGATAGATCAGCTTCTGGCTGGCGGCGATAGGCGGCACGGCCGGCGCGCCGAGCATATCGAGATAGAAAAACAGCAGCAATGCCGCCCAAAGCAGAGAGAGGATGCGTGATGATGCCGGAAAGGCAAATCTCGCCAGCAGTGCAAGCATGAGGCCGAGCAACAGCGGCAGCGCGGCTGTGGTGACCATCGGATTGCCCAGAAACGCGCTCAAACGATCACCCAAGCGCGATCCAGGCGGTCTTCAGGTCGGTGTATTTGTCGATGGCGTGCAGCGACTTGTCGCGGCCGAAGCCGGACTGCTTGACGCCGCCGAGCGGCACGGTGATGTCAGCGCCGCCATAGGTGTTGACGTGGACGACGCCGGCATTGATGGCGTGCACCATCCGGTGAGCAGTCGAAAGGTTCGCGGTCCACACCGCGGAGGCCAGGCCGTAGACGGTCGAATTGGCGAGGCGCACCGCTTCCTCCTCGGTTTCGAAGCGCATGACGCCAAGCACGGGCCCGAACACCTCCTCGCGGGCAAGCTGCATCTCTCCAGTCACGTTCTCGAAGATCGTCGGCGCCATGTAGCTGCCGCCGGTCTCGATGAGGATACGCTCGCCGCCGGTGACGAGGCGGGCGCCCTCCTCTGCGGCCCTGGTGACGAAGCCGAGATTCTTGTCGAGCTGCTCGGCGCTCGACACCGCGCCGATATCGCTTGCGAGATCAAGCGGATCGCCGACCTTGAGTTTCGTGGTTGCCTTGACAAGCTCGTCCATGAAACGGTCGTAGATCGAGGCCTGGACGAGCAGGCGCGAGCCTGCGACGCACACCTGGCCGGAATTACGGAAGATGCCGTTGGCCGACACGACGGCTGCCTGCTTCAGGTCCACCGCGTCGGCGAAGACGATGTTGGGCGACTTGCCGCCGAGCTCGAGGAAGACGCGCTTCAGGTTGGAGCGCGCGGAATATTCAAGCAGCCGGCGGCCGACTGGCCCGGAACCGGTGAACGCGATGGCATCAACGTCCATATGCAGGCCGAGCGCCTCGCCGGCCACCGAACCGCGACCTGTGACGACGTTGAAGACGCCTTCGGGCAGTCCGGCTTCGGCTCCCAGCTCGGCCAGCCGCAGCAAAGTGAGCGAGGCGATCTCCGGCGGCTTGACGACGATAGCGTTGCCGGCGGCGAGCGCCGGCGCGAGCTTCCAGGCGCCGATCATCAACGGGAAGTTCCACGGCACGATGACGCCGACGACGCCGAGCGGCTCCCTGTGGATCAGGCCGAGCACGTTGTCAGCCGTCGGCGCGATCTCGCCATAGACCTTGTCGATAGCTTCGGCGTAGTAGCGGATCGTGCCCGCAGCCCACAGCGGCTCGGCCTTGTAGGCCATGGCGATCTCGGTGCCGTTGTCGCGCACGCCGAGCACGGCGAGTTCGTCGGCATGCTTCTCCACCAGTTCGGCGAACTTCGTCAGCACCTTCTTGCGGAAGGCAGGTACTGAGCGCGACCACGAACCTCTTTCGAATGCCTTGCGCGCCGAGGCCACGGCGCGGTCGACATCGGCGGCCCCGCCGTCAGCGATGATGGCGAAGGAGCGGCCGTCGATCGGCGAGATCACCGGCAGGCTGGCGCCGCTCTGCGCATCCGTGTGGACGCCATCGATGAACAGATGTCGCGCTCCGACCTCCGCCTTGCGCAGCGTGTCGATGGTGGCCTGGTTGATCATTGAGCGGTGGCTCCGATTGTGACATGCAGCGCGGTTGGCGCGCGGAACTCCCATCCACGGAAGACCGGTTCCTTGCCCGGCACCAGTCTGAGGCCGGGAAAGCGTTCGAGCAGCAATCGGACCGCCAGGCACATCTGCTCGCGCGCGAAAAAGCGGCCCGAGCAGAAATGATGGCCGAAGCCAAAGGCGGCGTGGTTGCCCTCGTCTCGATTGATGTCGAAGCGATCGGGATCGGAAAAACGGCTCTCGTCGCGGCTGGCGGATGAGACGAGCGCGGCGACCGGCGCGACGGCGGGGATCGTGACCCCGCCGATTTCCACCGCACGTGTCGTCTGGCGCGTCTGGGTACCGATCGGCGCCACCCAGCGCAGGCCCTCGTCGACGGCCTTCGGCACGAAAGTCTCGGGATCGTCGAGCACCTGCCGCAGCTGTTCGGAATGGGTGAGCAAACCGGCGAGGATCGAGCCGGCGCCATGGCCGGGTTCCTGCATGCCGCCGAGCAGGATCACCTTGATGCTTGGCATCAGAAAATCGATCGGGCGGGTCGAGCCCGTGGGCATGCCGTCATGCAGCATATGCGAAAGCGCCGAATCGTCGGGCTCGTGGAGAAGCCGCTCCAGCGTCGGTAGGATCGCGGCGCCCACCTCGGCGCTGACCGCGTCGGCGATCTCCTGCCGCTTCGGGTCGTTCTCGAAATTGATGGCGCCCTGGGCAAGCCCATAGAACCAGCGCCGCAAGGTCGGCATGTCGATGTCGGCAAGGCCCAGCGAGCGCGCCAGGCTGAGCGTCGACACCGGCTCGAAATAGTCGGCCATCAGCTCGGCTGAGCCCCGTTCGGCGATTTCGTCGAGATAGGGTCCTGCGATGGAGCGCACGAGGTCGCCGGCGTAAGAAGCGACAGTTCGTGGCCGGTATTTTGGGTCGACGCCCTGGCGCAATTGCTTGTGCGTCTCGCCGTCGGTGGTCAGAATCGTCGGCTTGCCGAAGGAGCGCTCAACCGGGGAAGTGCCGACAACCGCCGAGAAGATATCGGGCGACTTGGCGACCGTCTCGACATCCTTCCAGCGGGTGACGAACCAGAGGTTGACCGCCGGCACGAAAGCCACCGGCGCTCTGCGCCTCAGTTGCGCATAGATCGGATAGGGATCGCATTCCAGCGCTTCGACGGTGATGGTCTCGGCAAAGGTCAATGCCGTCACTCCCTTTGCGATGGAAGAGGCGGCGCCAATGCGCCGCCCCCTCTTGTCTGCTTTAATCCTGCGGTGGCTTGCCGAGGTTTTCGAAAGCAACCGGATCACGACCCTTCAACGAACCCGCCAGAAGCAGGCCCACGACGGCGGCGATCAGCACCAGCAGCGGCAGGAACACGCCGAGGAGACCGCCGGCTCCGGACAGGCTGCCGAAATTGATGACGATCAGGTAGATGATGAGGGCGAAGGCGATGAAGGTCAGCGCCGGCAGGATAGTGGTCTTCAGCGCGTTTTCCTGGCTCGACGGGTTGGCGCGGAAATACATCACGACGGCCAGCGAGGCCACCGCCATCATCACGATGACGCCAAGCGTGGCGACATTGGTCAGCCACGAAAACAGCGCCAGCACCGGATCGAGGCCGAGCACGGCGAACAGCCCGACGACGACGGCCGCGAGCACGGTCTGGATCACCGAAGCGACATGCGGGCTCTGGTGCGACGTATGCGTCACGCCGACCGACAGCGGCAGGAGCTTCTCTCGTCCGGCGACATACATGTAGCGGGCGACCGCGTTGTGGAACGCCAGCACGCCGGCGAATAAGCTCGACACGAACAGGATGCTCATGGCGTGCGTGAGCAGCGTTCCGGCATAGCGGTCGGACAGGCCGAACAGGAAGGTGGTCGGATCCTGCAGGCCCTGCAGCGCCGGCAAGAGCTTGTCGACACCGGCACCGACGGCCATCAGCCAGGCGGTGACCATGTAGAACAGGCCGATCAGGATGACCGAGAAATAGGTCGCGCGCGGAATGGTCACCTTCGGGTCGCGCGCCTCCTCGGCGTAAATCGTCGTCGCCTCGAAGCCGATGAAGGCGGCGAAGCAGAACAGGATGGCGATGGCCGGCGCGCCGCTGGTGATCTGGCTCCAGCTGAAGGGTGCGGCCGACAGGCCGCTGTCGCCGCCGGTCTTGAGGATGGTGAGGTCGAGGACCAGCACGACGACATATTCGGCAAGCACCAGCACGGTGAGAATCTTGGCCGACAGGTCGACCTGCCGGTAGCCGAGCACGGCGACGATGGCGATGGCGATGAAGCTCCAGACCCACCAGGGCAAGGCGATGCCCCAGCCGGCGAACAGGCCGGCGGTGGCGGCACCGAGAAGGCCCATGACGCCGATCTGCATGGCATTGTAGGACAGGATGGCAATCAGTGCCGTGGCGCCGCCGGCCAAGCCGCCAAGTCCGCGAGCGGCATAGGCATAAAAGGCGCCCGCATTGCCGACATGGCGCGACATGGCGACGTAACCCACCGCGAACAGCAGCAGCAAAAGCGTCACGATCAGATAGGTGCCGGCAAAGCCGGCGCCGTTACCCATCAGCATGCCGAGCGGCGTGCCGCCGGCGACGGCCGTGAGCGGCGCCGCAGCCGAGATCACCATGAAGGTGATGGCGCCAACGCCAAGGCTATTCTTCCTCAGCCGGTTCACTTCACCGGCTTCAATTGCAGTCATCTTTCCCTCCAACTCCGCTGTGCGGAAACCGAGTGTCCCTGAGATGCCGGAGCCTTCTGGCGGGCCGTGCGTGCATTTCATTATTTGCAACGGCATTTCGATATTAGACTTGCAAAGGAATCGACTTGCTGTCAAGTTAATTCGCACGTTAAGTATCTGAGGAGGATCGGACCCGCGATGAGCACGGTGGCCAAAGCCATTTCGCTGCTGGAAATGCTTGGACGCGGCACGCCCGAAACGGCACTCGCCGATCTGGCCAAGGGTGCCGGCTTCGATAAGGCGACGACGCGCCGGCTGCTGGTCTCCCTCATCGCGCAAGGGCTGGTCGAGCAGGACGAGGCGACGCGCTTCTACCGGCTCGGAGCCGGCCTGACGCGGTTGGCCTTGATGCGCGAGGCGCAGTTTCCGTTCCTGCGCATTGCCGTGCCGATGGTGAACCTCCTGGCCGCCGAAACTGAAGAGACGGTGCATCTTTCCGAATACTCAAAACGCGGCCTGATCTCGGTCCACGTCGTCGAATCGACAAAGGCCAACCGGGTCAGCGTACAGCCCGGCGAAGTGTTGCCGATGCATGCGACGGCCTCCGGCATTGCCTTCCTAGCGTTTGCCGAGGACCGTATCCGCGAAGCTGTTCTCGCCGGACCTATGGCCGCTTTCACGCCTTACACAATCGGCGATGCCGAAACGCTCGCCGAGCATATCGCCGCTGCCCGTGCGCGCGGCCATTCGACCGGTTCGCAAGGGTATGAGGAAGGCGTGCTCAGCGTCGCAGCACCCATCCTCGGCGCCGATGGTTTTGCCATCGGCACCATCGCTGTCGCCGCGCCCGGGGTGCGGGTCCAAAAGGGCGACATCGAGCGCTACGGCGCCAGGGTCGCGGCGGCGGCGCACGGCATCAGCGAGCGGCTTTTCGGCGGCCTGCCGGGCCGCAAACGGGCGTAACGGGCATAATAAGATACACACTGCAAGGAGAACTGACTGTGGAGGAGACACGCCGAATCCTGGTTATCGGCACCGGCGACACCAAGGCCGACGAGCTTCTGTTCATGCGCGAGCGCATCGAGGCCGTCGGCGGCGTCGCCGTGATGATGGACGTCAGCGTGCTGGGCGATCCGCCCTATCGGCCGGAGCACGACCGGCATGCCGTGGCCAAGGCCGCCGACACGACGATCGAGGCGATCATCGCCAGCGGTGACGAGAACACGGCGATGACGCTGATGGCGCTCGGCGCCTCACGACTTGCCCGCTCGCTGCATGACAAGGGGGAGATCGACGGCTTCATTGCGCTTGGCGGCTCTATGGGCACCGACCTTGCGCTCGACGTGGCGCTGGCTCTGCCGCTTGGCGTGCCGAAATTCGTCGTCTCGACGATCGCCTATTCGCATCTGCTGCCGCCGGAGCGCATCGCCACCGACCTGATGATGATCCTGTGGGCCGGCGGTCTCTATGGGCTCAACAGCGCCTGCAAGGCGGTGCTGTCGCAGGCCAGCGGCGCGGTGGTGGGCGCCGCGCGCGCCGTCGTCAAGCCGGATGCGGCCAGGCCGAGGATCGGCATGAGCTCGCTCGGCAAGAGTTGCCTGCAATATATGGTGACGCTGAAGCCGGAGCTGGAAAAACGGGGCTACGAGGTCGTCGTCTTTCACACCACCGGCATGGGTGGCCGCGCGCTGGAGGCAATCGCTGCGCAAAAGGGTTTTGTCGCGGTGATGGATTTCAGCCTGCAAGAACTCGCCAACCAGCTCACCGGCTCGGTCGTGAGTTCGGGCGCCGACCGGCTGGAGAATGCCGGCCGCCAAGGCATCCCGCAGATCGTCGCGCCGGGCGCCATCGACATGGTCGATTTCCCGACCTGGCAGGCCGTGCCGTCCCGCTTCACCGAACGGCCCTACCATGCGCATAACCGCCTGCTCGCCTCGGTGACCTCAGATGGCGCGACACGCAAGGAAATCGCGCGGGCGATCGGCGAGAAGCTCGCGGCGGCGACCGGCCCGACAGCCTTCATCCTACCCGCCGGCGGTGTCCAGCAATGGGACCAGCAGGGCGAGCCGCTGTACGAGCCGGAAGCGCTGGCGGCCTTTGTCGAGGAGATGCGCCTAAGCGTGCCAAAAAATGCCGAGCTGCACGAGATTACCGGACACATCAACGATGCCGCCTTCAGTGCCAAGGCGCTGGAGGTCTTCGACCGTTGGGTCGCCGAGGGCATCATCCCGCCCGGTAGGTGCGCGGCATGAGCGGCGCGAAGCCACAGGCACTGGTGCTCGATTTCGGCGGCGTCGTCACCCGCACGCTGTTCGAGACGCATGCGCTGACCGAGCGGGCACTGGGGCTGGCACCTGGCACCCTAGCATGGCGCGGCCCGTTCGACCCGGCATCCGACCCGCTTTGGCGCTCGATGCAAGCCGACGAGATCAGCGAGCGCGAATACTGGAAGACACGCACACGCGAAGTCGGCCAGCTGGTCGGCGAGGACTGGAAGGACATGTCGACCTTCGTGCAGCGGGCGCGCGGCGCCGACCCGCAAGCCGTGGTGCGGCCCGAAGCCGAGCGAGCGATCCGGATCGCCCATTCGGCAGGCATCAGGCTCGCAATACTCTCCAATGAGCTCGATCTGTTCTATGGCAGTGGGTTCCGCGAACGCCTGCCGCTCTTGTCGCTATTCGAGGCTATCGTCGACGCGACCTATACCCATATCCTCAAGCCGGATGCTCGCGCCTATGCGATGGTCGGCGAGGCATTGCAGCTGTCCCTGGCCACCTGCGTCTTCGTCGACGACCAGAAGCGCAATGTCGACGGCGCGGTTGCCGCCGGAATGCTTGCCGTTCATTTCGACGTCGCAGAGCCGGCGCGAAGCTATGCCGAGGCGCTCGGCCATTTCGGCCTGGCGCTTCCCTGATTGGAAAAACCCGGAGTCCCTCCCGATGCGTGACATCAATTTTCTCACCGAAAACAACGCCAAGCCGATCTGGCATCCGATGGCGCATCCGGCCGAGATGCGCGCGACGCCGCCGAGGATCATCATGAAGGGCGACGGCGTGTCGGTGACCGATATCGACGGCCGGACCGTGCTCGACGCCGTCGGCGGGCTGTGGAACGTCAACCTCGGCTATAGCTGCGACCCGATCAAGAAGGCGATCTCGGTACAGCTCGACGCCCTGCCGTATTATTCCGGCTTTCGCGGCACCTCTACCGGGCCGTCGATCGAACTCGCCTACGAGCTCTGCGACTGGTTCGCGCCGGAGGGGATGGTGCGGGCGTTCTTCACCTCCGGCGGATCGGACTCGGTGGAGACGGCGCTGCGGCTCTCGCGGCAATACTGGAAGATCCGCGGCCAAGGCGACCGGACGAAATTCCTGGCGCTGAAGAAGGGGTACCACGGCACGCATTTCGGCGGTGCCTCGGTCAACGGCAATGCCAATTTCCGCCGCAATTATGAGCCGCTCCTGCCGGGCGTGTTCCACACGCCCGCGCCGTGGACCTACCGCAACCCGTTCGACGAGACCGATCCGGCGAAGCTGGCTAAACTCTGCGCGCGGGCGATCGAGGACGAAATCGCCTTCCAGGGCGCCGACACCATCGCCGCCTTCATCATGGAGCCGGTGCTCGGCGCCGGCGGTGTCATTGTTCCGCACGAGAGCTTCATGCCGATGGTGCGGTCGATCTGCGACCGCCACGACATCCTGCTCATCGCCGACGAGGTGGTGACGGGCTTTGGCCGCACCGGCGCCTGGTCAGGTTCGCGCCTGTCCGGCGTGAAACCCGATTTCATGACCATCGCCAAGGCGATCACGTCGGGTTATTTCCCGCTGGGCGCGACATTGATCGGCGCCAAGGTCGCCGAGGTGTTCGAGGCCGACAAGACCAGCTTCGGCGCGATTGGCCACGGCTACACCTATTCCGGCCATCCCGTCGGCTGCGCAGCGGGTCTGGCGGCGCTCGCCGAAACAAGACGCCTTGCCGTCAACGAGAACGCCGCTGCACGCGGCATCGAGCTAGGCAAGGCGCTGGAGACGTTGAAGGCAAAACATCAACTGGTCGGCGACGTCCGCTATCAAGGCCTGATGGCGGCGCTTGAGCTGGTCTCAGACCGCGACGCCAAGAAGCCGGCCGACAAGAAGACGATGGGCGCCGTCGCTGACGCTGCCTACAAGGCCGGCGTCCTGCTGCGCGTTTCCGGCAACGCCATCATCCTGTCGCCGCCGCTGGTCATCTCGGCGGCCGATGTGGTGAAGATTGCGGAGGCGCTAGATGCGGGATTGGCCGCTGCTGCGCGGTGAATGGTGAATGGTGAATGGTGAATGGTGAATGGTGAATGGTGAATGGTGGGAAATTCCTTCAAGTGCTGCCGGTCAAGCTCCACTAGTCTCTTTTATTCACCAATCACCATTCACCCTTTCCTTCCGCCACGCCGCAGGCGCCATTCCAACCGCCTGCCGGAAGAAGCGCGAGAAATAGGCCGGGTCGTTGAATCCGGTCTCATAAGCGATGTCCTCGACCGAGCGTACCGTGAACAGCAGCAGGCGCTTGGCCTCGACCAGCCGGCGCTCGCCCACGGCTTGCCGCACGCCCGACCCCAGCACCTGGCGCGCCGCCTTATCGAGCAGATGGCGCGTGGTGCTGAGGCTCTCAACATAGCGCTCGACCGGCCAGTCGTCGCGAAAATGCCGGTCGATCAGCCGCCGGAGGCGGCCGGCCAGCGCCACAGCGGCTGGCAGGGTGACGGCATGCGATACCGCATCCAGGCGGGCGATGCCCGACAACGCCACAGCGATCAGCGGTAGCAGGATTTTCTCCATACCGGGCAGCCTGTCGGCATATTCCGCCTGGATCATTCTGACCGTATCGCCCAACCTCTCCCACAGGGCCGTCTCGCCGCGTCCGGTGACGAAGACCGGTTGGTCGAGCGGCAACAAGGAATGCTCGGCGATGGCCACAAGTGCTTCATCGGCGACCGACACGACGATGGCATCGGTGCCAGGTTCGATGCTGAAGCCATGCACCACGCCGCTCGGCATGAAGCTCACCGTAGGCGCCGAAAAACTCAAGGTTTCGTCCTCGATCCAGTAGCTGCCGCTGCCGCCGGTCCAGAGGGTGATCTGCGCCATTTGCGGATGCTTGTGCGCTAGAACCTGGCCGCGATGCACGGACGCACGGGCCTGCACGGTCTCGACATGCAGGAAGCCGACATCGAGCTCCCGCGCCGGTTCGCCGTAGACAAAGAACTCGGGAATGGCGGTCTGGCCCATGACAGCGAAAAAGTCCAAATGGTTTTATGCTTTCGTCCATAAACCTTTGGCACGACCAGCGCTATCGTTAACGTGTTAAGGGAGGATCATGATGCGATCGGAAGATTTCCGGGCCAATACGAAGCGGCCGTTCACCGGCGCCGAATATCTCGACAGTCTGCGCGACGGACGCGAGGTCTATATCAATGGCGAGCGCGTAGCCGACGTGACCAGCCATCCGGCGATGCGCAATTCGGCGCGCTCGCTGGCCCGCCTCTACGATGCCCTGCATGATCCCAACCGGCAGGCCGTGCTGACCTCTCCCACCGACACCGGCTCGGGCGGCCACACGCACAAATATTTCCGTGTCGCGCATTCCGCCGCCGAGCTTGCCCAGCAGCAGACGGCGATCGCCGACTGGTCGCGCATGTCCTATGGCTGGATGGGACGCACGCCCGACTACAAGGCGGCGCTGATGAACACGCTGGGCGCCAATGCCGAATGGTACGGCCCGTTCAAGGACAATGCGCGCGCCTGGCACAAAAGGGCGCAGGACGCGGTCCTGTTCATGAACCATGCCATCGTCAACCCGCCGATCGACCGCCACAAGCCGGCCGAGCAGGTGAAGGATGTGTTCGTGCATATCACTAAGGAAAGCGATGCCGGCATCTGGGTGTCCGGCGCCAAGGTGGTGGCGACGTCTTCGGCGCTCACCCATTACAATTTCCTGGCGCAGAGCTCGGCGACGGTGACGGAGGATCCGTCGCTGTCGGTGATGTTCATCGTGCCGATGAACGCGCCCGGCATAAAGATGTTCTGCCGCGTCTCCTACGAGCAGACGGCGAACACCGTCGGCCATCCCTTCGACTATCCGCTGTCGTCGCGCTTCGACGAGAATGACGCGATCCTGGTGCTCGACAATGTCTTCATCCCCTGGGAGGACGTGCTGGTGCTGCGCGACGCGCAGAAGATCCTGTCCTTCCACCCGGCGTCGGGCTTCATGCATGGCTACTGCTTTCAGGGCTGCACGCGCTTTGCTGTCAAGCTCGACTTCCTTGCCGGCCTGCTAGCCAAGGCGCTGCGGGCGACCGGCGGCGACGCCTTCCGCGGCAACCAGGCTGCGCTGGGCGAGGTGATCGCGCTGCGCCATATGTTCTGGAGCTTTTCCAACGCCATGGCGCACAACCCGATCCCGTGGGCCAATGGTGCAGTGCTGCCCAATCTGGAAGCGGCGCTCGCCTACCGCACCTTCATGTCGGAGGCCTATCCGCGCGTCATCGACACGGTGCGCCGGGTGATCGCCTCCGGGCTGATCTACCTGCCGTCCTCGGCGAAGGATTTCGACAATCCGGAGATCGACCGCTACCTCGCGCAATATGTGCGCGGCTCCAACGACATGGGCCATGTCGAGCGCATCAAGATCATGAAATTGCTGTGGGACGCCACCGGCACCGAGTTCGGCGGCCGCCACGCGCTTTACGAGCTCAATTATGCCGGCGCGCCGGAAGAGGTGCGGCTGCAGGTGCTGAAAGGGGCGGAGCGCGGCGGCCGCTTGAAAGCGATGGAGGAACTGGTCGATACCTGCATGGCCGACTATGACGAGAAGGGCTGGACCGGCGACACCTGGCTGCCGCCGTTGCCGGCCGGTGCAAGCTGAGGAGCCCGGCCATGGAGGCGCAGGTCGCCAAACTGGAATTCCGTGACGCCATGGCGCGGGTCTGCGCGCCGGTCAACATCGTCACGACAGACGGACCAGCAGGCCGCGGCGGCTTCACCGCGACCGCCATGTGCAGCGTTTCCGACGATCCGCCGACGCTGCTTGTGTGCATGAACGAGCGCTCGGCGCAGACGGGCATGTTCCTTGCCAACGAGCGCTTCTGCGTCAACGTGCTGACCCAGTCCCATATGCACCTGGCGGCGAAGTTCGCCGGCGCGATCCGCGATATGGCCGAGCGCTATCAAGCCGCGCGCTGGCAGACCATGCCTTCCGGTATGCCGGCGCTGCTCGACGCCATCGTCAGCTTCGACTGCGAGATCGGCGCGGTGAACAAGGTCGGCACGCACAATGTGATGTTCGGCCGGGTGATCGACATCCGCCACGGCAGCGGCGAGGCGGCACTGCTTTATGTCGGCCGCAACTACATGCAGCCGAGCGCACTCGGCAGCTTCGGTGGGTAGATTTTATCAGGTCTGATTTTCAGACGATTCCGACTGGATCAGGCTTTCCAGAAGGTCGAGCAGGTGCTCATGCTGCTCGGCGCCGTATCGCCGCTCGATCGCATCGTAGATGGCGATGCGCTCGGGCGACAGATCCTCGATCAGCGCCAGCCCGGCCGGGCTGATGGCGAGCAGCGCCCTGCGGCCGTCGTTCTTGACCTTGTCACGGGAGATGAATCGCCGTTCCTCCATCGCCTTGATGATGCGGGTGAGGCTCGGCGGCAAGATCGAGGCGCGGTTGGCCAATTCGGTCGCTTCCAGCGGCCCGGCCTCGGCAAGGACCCTCAGCACGCGCCACTGCTGCTCGGTGATGTCGTGGCGGGCGAGCATCGGCCTGAAATGCGCCATGATCACTTCGCGAGCACGCAGAAGCGCCATCGGCAAGGAGCGGCGTGTGTTAGGCGGTAGCAAGGTCAGATCTCCAAAATTCCAATTCCACGCGACTCGCAACGCGAAACGAGGCATGGATCGCAGCTATATCCGCGATTTTGCCGGGAGCGGCAATCCCGGCGCCGGGAAGCCCATCCAGATACAGAACGACGCTTGACATTCGATCGTCAAGATGTAATTCACATGTTAATTACAAACACCGTCGGCGGACGAAACCCTTGCCTCATATGGCGATCGAATATTCGGCGAATCTCGACCAGAAGGTCGACGTGGCCGAGCTTTGCGCGCTGGTCTCGCGCACCATCCTCGGGACTGGCCTGTTCGAGCCGGGCGCGGTGCGCGTGCGGGCCTTCCGCGCCGAGGCCTATGCGATTGCCGACCGGCTGCCTGAGAACGGTTTCATTGACATGAATTTCCGCATCGGCAAGGGCCGCACGGCGGAAGAAAAGAAAAGCGCCGGCGAGGCGATCTTCGCGGCCGTCACCGATCATCTTTCACCGCTGTTCACGACGCCGCATTTCGCGCTGTCGCTGGAGATCCGCGAGATCGACGCAGAGCTCAGCTGGAAGAAGAACGCCATCCACCCGCGCCTGCGCGGCAAGTGAACGGGCGGCAGAGAACAGGAAAGACGCAATGGCGGTATTGGACGACAATCTGAGGAAGGCCGAAGTCTATCTCGAGCGCTTCAGGAAGGACGGCGTGCTCAACCAGATCGGCGGCGAGGTCGTGCCGGCCGCCGACGGCTCGACATACGAGACGATCTCCCCGATCGACCTCAAGCCAATCGCCCAGGTGGCGCGCGGCAAGACCGCCGACATCGACCGCGCCGCCAAAGCGGCGAAGGCCGCTTTCAAGGAATGGGCGGCGATCTCCGGCGACGCGCGCAAGAAGCTGCTCCACAAAATCGCCGACGCCATCGTGGCGCGCGCCGAGGAGATCGCCTTCGTCGAATGCATGGATACCGGCCAGTCACTGAAGTTCATGGCCAAGGCCGCGTTGCGCGGCGCGGAGAACTTTCGCTTCTATGCCGACCGGGCACCTGAAGCCCGCGACGGCCAGACGGTCCGTGCGCCGAACCAGGTCAACATGACGACGCGCGTGCCGATCGGCCCTGTCGGCGTGATCACGCCGTGGAACACGCCCTTCATGCTGTCGACCTGGAAGATCGCGCCGGCGCTCGCCGCCGGCTGCACCATCGTCCATAAGCCGGCCGAGTTCTCGCCGCTGACGGCCAGGCTTCTGGTCGAGATCGCCGAGGAGGCCGGCCTGCCGAAGGGCGTCTGGAACCTCGTCAATGGCTTCGGCGAGGATGCTGGCAGGGCGCTGACCGAACATCCCGACATCAAGGCGATCGGCTTCGTCGGCGAAAGCCGCACCGGCTCGATGATAATGAAGCAAGGCGCCGAGACGCTGAAGCGGGTGCATTTCGAGCTCGGCGGCAAGAACCCAGTCATCGTCTTTGCCGACGCCGATTTGGAGCGGGCCGCGGACGCCGCCGTCTTCATGATCTATTCGCTGAACGGCGAGCGCTGCACCTCGTCGTCGCGGCTGCTGGTCGAGGAAAGCGTCTATGACAACTTCACCGCGCTGGTGGCGCAGAAAGCAAAGCGCATCAAGGTCGGCCATCCGCTCGACCCGGAAACCGTGGTCGGCCCGCTGATCCATCCGGTGCATGAGGAAAAGGTCCTTTCCTACATTGAGATCGGCAAATCGGAAGGGGCGGTCGTTGCCGCCGGCGGCGGCAAATTCACCGGCCCGGGCGGCGGCTGCTATGTCAGCCCGACGCTGTTCATTGGCGCGACCAACAAGATGCGCATTGCCCAGGAAGAGATCTTCGGGCCAGTGCTTACCGCCATATCGTTCAAGGACGAGGCCGATGCACTGGCGCTCGCCAACGACACGCAATACGGCCTGACCGGCTATCTCTGGACCTCGGACGTCACCCGCGCCTTCCGCTTCACCGATGCGCTGGACGCCGGCATGATCTGGGTCAACTCGGAAAATGTGCGGCATCTGCCGACGCCGTTCGGCGGCGTCAAGAACTCGGGCATCGGCCGCGACGGTGGCGACTGGTCTTTCGACTTCTACATGGAAACCAAGAACATCGCGTTCGCCACGACGCAGCATTCGATCCAGAAGCTCGGCGGCTGACGGGAGACACCTATGGCCCTGCCCCAACCCAAACTCTACCCTGCCTTCAACATCGTGCGACTCAGCCATGTCGAGCTCGCCGTCACCGACCTGGCGAAATCACGCGCCTTCTATGTCGACACACTCGGCCTGCAGGTGACCGACGAGACATCCGACGCCATCTATCTGCGCGCACTGGAGGAGCGCGGCCACCATTGCATCGTGCTGCGCAAAGGCGCCACCGCGGAAGCCCGCGACCTCGGCTTCAAGGTGTTTTCCGACGAGGATCTCGACAAGGCCGAGCACTTCTTCAAGGGCAAAGGCTTGCCGGTGGAATGGGTGGAGCGGCCCTACCAGTCGCGCACCTTCCGCACCCGCGACCCGCACGGCATTCCGCTCGAATTCTATTCGAGGATGGAACGGCTGCCGCCGATCCACCAGAAATACGCGCTCTATCACGGTGTGAAACCGCTGCGCATCGACCACTTCAACTGCTTCTCGCCAAACGTCGATGAATCGGTGGCCTTCTACAACGAGATCGGCTTCCGCGTGACCGAGTACACTGAGGACGCCGAGACCGGGAAGCTGTGGGCGGCCTGGACGCACCGCAAGGGCGGCGTGCACGACATCGCCTTTACCAATGGCCTCGGCCCGCGTTTGCACCATGTCGCCTTCTGGGTGCCGACGCCGCTCAACATCATCGACCTGCTCGACCTGATGGCGACCACCGGTTGGCTGCCGAATATAGAGCGCGGCCCAGGCAGGCACGGCATCTCCAACGCCTTCTTCCTCTACATCCGCGATCCGGATAACCATCGCATCGAGATCTATTGCTCGGACTACCAGACGGTCGATCCCGATCTGGAGCCGATCAAATGGGACCTGAAGGACCCGCAGCGCCAGACGTTATGGGGCGCACCGGCCCCGAAGAGCTGGTTCGAGGAAGGCAGCGTCTTTGCCGGCGTGAAGCCGCATCAATCTGATCTCTCGGCCTCGCCGATTGTGGCGCCATAATCGGCGAGCCGGGAAGAAAGCATCGAATGCCCGTGAGACCATCTCGTCTGCTGGGAATAATCGTCTCGACGCTGGTGGCCCCGGCTTCAACTGCCCAGGCTGCCGACGATTCGGCCTGTGTCGCGCTGACGCGTGGCTTCTGCATCGACGTTTTCGTCAAGTGCAATGCCGACGCGGCCATGCAGTACGCTCCAACCTACATCCAGCACGTCGCACGGCCCAGCCAACGATCTCCGAATAGGTTGAGACCGGCGGAATAACGTCATCCTCATGGTATGAAACGGAAAGGTCTCGCCGGCAATGGATAGCGACGAATTCAGACACTGGTCGCATAAGGCCGCCGACTGGGGGGCCAACTACCGCACGACCTTGCGGCACCGGCCGGTGCGAGCGCAGACGACGCCCGGCGACATCGCCCGCCAGATCGACGACGCCGCGCCTGAACGGGGTGAGCCGATGGAGGCGATCTTCGCCGACTTCGAGCGGATTATTCCGGATGGCATGACGCACTGGCAGCATCCGCGCTTCTTCGCCTATTTCCCGGCGAACGCCGCACCGGTGTCGGTGGTCGCCGACTACCTCGTCACATCCATCGCCGCGCAATGCATGCTCTGGCAGACGTCGCCGGCCGCGACCGAACTCGAGACGAAGGTCGTGGACTGGCTGCGCCAGGCGCTGGGCCTGCCCGCCGGCGTTTCAGGCGTGATCCAGGATTCGGCCTCGACGGCGACGCTCGCTGCAGTGCTGGTCATGCGCGAACGGGCACTTGGCTGGATGGGCAACAAAGAGGGGCTGGCGGCGCACACGGCCGTGCGCGTCTACGCGTCGGCCCAAGCGCACACCTCCATCGACCGGGCAATCTGGGTGGCCGGCATCGGCGAGGCCAATCTAGTGCGCATCCCGACCAAGGGCGACCTGCACGGCATGGACCCCGAGGCGCTGGACGTCGCCATCCGCGCCGACATCACCGCGGGGCTGACGCCCGCCGGCGTGATCGCCTGCACCGGCGGCACATCCATCGGCGCCTGCGATCCGATCGCGGCGGTGGCCGAGGTCGTGAAAAGACATGGCCTCTATCTGCATGTCGACGCGGCATGGGCGGGTTCGGCGATGATTTGTCCGGAATTTCGCACGCTTTGGGATGGCGTGGAGGCGGCGGACTCGATCGTCTTCAATCCGCACAAATGGCTGGGCGCGCAGTTCGACTGCTCCGTGCAGTTCATGCGCAATCCCGGGGAGCAGGCGCGCACGCTCGCGATCCAGCCGGAATATCTGAAGACGCATGGTCATGACGGCGTCATCAATTTCTCCGAATGGACAGTGCCGCTCGGCCGCCGCTTCCGGGCGCTGAAGCTCTGGTTCTTGCTGCGATACCACGGCCTCGAAGGGCTGCGGACGATGATCCGGAACCATGTGGCATGGTCGGTGGAACTGGCGGAGAAATTGGCCGCCGAGCCGGACTTCGAGATCGTCAGCGCGCCGGTGCTGTCGCTGTTTTCCTTCCGGCATAAGGCGCCAGGCGATCCCGACCGGCACAACATCGCGCTGGTCAATGCCATCAACGACGACGGCCGTATCTATCTTACCCAGACCCGCGTCGACGGGGCGATCGCGATCCGCTTCCAAGCCGGCCAGTTCGAGATGACGCGCGAGGATGCCGAAACCGCATTCGCGGTGATCACGGAGATCGCGCGCCAGACGACTTAGGCTCGGATGCTGAGCAGATGGAGACGACATGACCGAACAGCCGCGTTTCGCCAGCTTTTCCCATCAGGGGAGATCGGGCTTTGGTTTCGTGAAGGCCGGCGGCATCGTCGATCTTTCCCGGCGTCACGGCAATACATGGCCGACCTTGCGCGAGGTCGTGGCGGCGGGCGCCCTGCCGCGCCTCGTCGACGAAGCGGCCGCGCTGCCGGCCGATCTCAGCCTGGGCGAGATCACCTACGCGATTCCCGTGCCTGCGCCCGAAAAGATCATCTGTGTCGGCGTCAACTATCCGGATCGCAACGAGGAGTACAAGGACGGGCAGGCAGCACCCTCCAACCCGTCGCTGTTCATCCGCTTTCCACGCTCCTTCGTCGGCCATGGCGCGCCGCTGGTGCGGCCGCCGGAATCGCCGCAGCTCGACTATGAGGGCGAGATCGTCATCGTCATCGGCAAGGGCGGCCGCCGGATTCCAGAGTCCGACGCGCTCGACCATATCGCGGCGCTTTCGCTGTGCAACGAAGGCACAGTCCGCGACTGGGTGCGCCATGCCAAGTTCAACGTCACCCAAGGCAAGAATTTCGATCGCACCGGCTCGATCGGGCCGTGGCTGGTGCCCTTCACCGACGAGGCGCAGATCGCCGATATCGCGCTGACCACGCGCGTCAATGGCGAGCTGCGTCAGCAGGACCGCACCGGCCGTATGATCTTTTCGTTCCGCAAGATCATCAACTACATCTCGACCTTCACCACGCTGGTGCCGGGCGATGTCATCGTGACGGGAACACCGACCGGCGCGGGCGCCCGCTTCGACCCGCCGATCTGGCTGAAGCCGGGCGACGTAATCGAGGTCGAGGCCGAAGGCATCGGGCGGCTTACCAACGGCGTCGTCGACGAAGGGGCCGGCCGATGATGACGGAAGCGCAAGTCGAGGAAGCTGCGCAGAGGCTGTTCGAAGCCGAGCGCGATCGCCGCCAGATCAGGCTGCTCAGCCTCGATTTTCCGCAAGCCACGATGGACGACGCCTACCGCGTCCAGGCCGCGCTGGTGAAGCGGAAGGAAGCGTCCGGACTGGCGATCAAAGGCTGGAAAATCGGCCTGACCTCCAAGGCGATGCAGTCGGCGCTCGGCATCGACATTCCCGATTCAGGCATCCTGTTCGACGACATGTTCTTCGATGACGGCGGCACGGTGCCGGCCGATCGCTTCATCCAGCCGCGCATCGAGGCCGAGATCGCTTTCGTCATGAAGGCGCCTTTGGCCGGCCCCGACATCTCGATCGACGACGTGCTCGACGCCACCGATCACATCACCCCGGCCCTGGAAATCCTCGACACCCGCATCGAGCGGATGAACAAAGAGACCGGCAAGATTCGCACCTTCGTCGACACGATCTCCGACAATGCCGCCAATGCGGGCATCGTCGTCGGCGGCCGCAAGGCCGGCCCGCGCGAGGCGGACTTGCGCTGGATCGGCGCCATCGTGTCGCGCAACGGCGAGGTCGAGGAGACGGGGCTCGGCGCCGGCGTGCTCGATCATCCCGCCAAAGGCATCGTCTGGCTCGCCAACCGGCTGCATCAATACGGCATGCAGATCGAGGCCGGACAGGTCGTGCTGTCGGGTTCCTTCATCCGGCCGGTCGAATGCCGGCATGGCGACCAGATCGTTTCCGATTTTGGCTCCTACGGCAGGGTGAGTGTCTTCTTCGCCTAACCAACCACCAATTTTCGCGCGAAAAGTACTGCGTTGCCTGCCGGGGCACGCAATCACCAATACCGACACTTGCTGATGGTCGCGACTTGGGAACCAAAGCCGTATCATTGCTTACGCAGCTTGAGCTTTCCGGACGCTGGAGGACTCGCAAGGTCGTATCGCTATCGGGACCAGCATCTGGCCAAGGGGCTTGAGTGCAAAGCCATAGCCGTCATGGTCTGCGATAATGATATCCTGCAGCTTGGAGCGGCAGCTAATTCGGGCCCCAGTTCCATCAGTGCGAAGTCCTCCTGCCTGAGGCCGTGAGCGATCGACGCGCGCGTGAACGCATCAGTGCGCTGAAGGCGCAGAGTGTCAAAAACGTCGGAGCAGTGGTCGGAGACGTCATTCCGCTGCAGTACTGTCAATTCCTGCTGTACCATGGCGTGGCTGCGGTCCTCACACCCGACAGCTCGCGAATGTTGTGCTCGACCTCCTGGAGGGTCGGCGACGCCCGGCAGACCGTCGGCCCGTGGAATGGACCGGCAAGTCACCCCGGCGAGGTTGCCCGGATTATGGGCGGGCATCCTCGCACGCACCGCTCCAGGCCTATTTCTGCGCGTATGTCGGCTTTCCGTCGGCGCCCTTCTTCCATTCGTAGATGACATAGTCGGGACGCGTGATGTCGCCCTTCTGGTCATAGCTGATGTCGCCGATCGCCGTCTTCCACGGGCCGCTCGCCTTGATGGTCTCGGCGACCTTCTGCGCATCGTCGGCCGAACCGGTCTTGTCGACCGCGGCGGCGACGATCTGGACCGCCGCGTAGGAGTAGAGCGTGTAGGCTTCGGGCTCGAAGCCGGAGGCACGGAACTTGTCGACGATGTCCTTCGCCGCGGGATTTTTCCGCGGGTCGGGCGAGAAGGTGTTTAGGGTGCCGATGACGGAATCGCCTGCGATCGAGGCCAATTCGTTCGAGACCATGCCGTCGCCCGAGAACAATGTCGCCTTCAGGCCCTGGTCCGCTGACTGGCGCATGATAAGGCCCGCCTCGGTGTGAAGACCGCCGAAGTAGATCAGCGTCACGCCCGCTTCCTTCATCTTGGCTATGAGCGCGGAGAAATCCTTGTCGCCGACATTGATGCCTTCATACATCACTTCATTGATGCCGTTGGCGTTCAGGTCCTTCTTGGCGACGTCGACGAGGCCCTGACCGTAGGGCGTCTTGTCGTGGATGATGGCGATCTTGGCATCCTTGAAGTTCGCGGCGATATAGTCTCCCGCGACCTTGCCCTGCTGATCGTCGCGGCCGCAGGTGCGGAATGTGTTCCAGAGGCCGCGCTCGGTGTATTGCGGATTGGTGGACGCCGGCGAGATCTCGAGCACCCCATTTTCGGCATAGACCTCCGAGGCAGGGATCGACACGCCCGAATTGAAGTGACCGACCAAGTATTTCACGCCGTCCGCGACGAATTTGTTGGCGACCGAAATGCCCTGCTTCGGATCGGAGACGTCGTCGCCGATCTCTATCTTGATTTTCTGGCCGAGCACGCCACCGGCCGCGTTGATGTCGGCTGCCGCCTGTTCTGCGCCTTTTTGAAACTGCGCGCCGAAAGCGGCATTCGGACCGGTTATCGGCCCGGCGACACCAATGACGATATCCGCCCAAGCGGTGCCCGCAAACGCAACAAGCGCGGTCACCGCCACCGCCGACAAGAGATGTTTCTTCATATTAGGCTCCCATTTTTCGTGGCGGGCACTGGTTGAGGCTTCGATGCGATGCCCACGTCCGACGCATCGAGCTGACTAGAATTCGGCGCGGACCGGCCTGCCGTTGGATCAGGTCATGGCCGATGCCAGCGGGTCAGGCATCAGGCCGGAGCCGGCCCCCCTCACGAGAAACGTCTCGCCTTTGCTCCGCATCTAACCTGTCCCCGCGGCTGCGCTACCGGGCATATTGGCTGCAAGCCAAGTGGCATGCGATGACCGTAAGACCCAGATTTGTTGATCGATTTTGCAATGTTTCGGGAACGCGTCGCCTGCCTGCTAATTCGCCGGCGCGTTGTCAGAATCGGGCGTCGGACGAAGCCTCGCGTCGGAACAAGGCCGGACTCTTGCCGGTCCATTTGTGGAAGGCGCGATGAAACGCGCTCGGCTCGGAAAAGCCGATATCGGCGGCGAGGTCGGCGACGCTGCGGCTGCCGTTGAGCAGGGCCTCCATCGCCAGGGCCCTGCGCATCTCGTCCTTGATCGAGCGATAGCTCTGCCCTTCCGACTGAAGCCTGCGGCGCAAGGTCGGCGCCTGCATGCGCATGCCGGCGGCAAGGCGCTCGAAGCTCGGCCATGAAGCGGGCGCGGTGGCGTGAAGTCGCCCGCGTATGGCCGCCGAGAGCCCTTCGTCGTGGCGGTAACGCACAAGAATGTTGGCCGGGGCTTTGCGCAGGAATTCGCGCAATGTGCAGGCATCTCGGATGACCGGCAGCTTCAGGAATTCGGCATCGAAGACGAGGCGGCTCTGAGGCTGATCGAACCGCACCGGCGCGCCGAAGAACAGACGATAGTCGCTCCCCGTGGGCGGGATGCTGCATTTGAAGTCCACCCAGCGGATCGGAAGGCGTCGGCCTACCAGCCAGCAGTTCACGCCGTGGACGATGATCCAGAAGGTGCGATAGGCGAAAGCCGACCGCAACGGCCCGGAATCGCTCAACCTGACTTCGGCGAGCCCGTCCCCGACGATCAGTTCGCCATGCGGATCGTCAAGCACCGCGCGCAGGAAACGCAGCCCCCGGCGCAAGGCATGATCCAGTGTCTCGGTGGTGAGCAGCGCCTGGCAGAGCAGCGCGAAACTGCCCGCCCGCATTGGCCTGGCGCCTTCGCCGAAGAACTCGTCATCCATCGTCTGCGCGACTGCGTGCCAGAGCGCGCCATATTGTTCTGTCGATATTGGCTCGGAATTCGCTGACGGCAGACCGACGCGAGCCAAGAGAGGCTCCACCTCGACGTTGTGGCGGCGAAGGCATTCGAGCGTATCGTTCATGAAGCAGGGAGCGATCATCCGACGCTGCATCGCCTGAGCCTCCGTCATCCTTCTACCTGCGTTCTGCTTCCTCTAGCGTTCGCCCCGATCGAATGTGGCCGCGCTGACACCCTGCTGCCGCAAGGCGGTCCTGGCGATTTTCTCCGTCGGAGTTCGCGGAAGCGGTTTGTCGGTGATTTCGATATAGCGAGGCACCATGTGGCGCGGCGCTGATGTCCTGAAGTACGCCAGCAGTTCGGCCGCCTCCAGCGTCGAACCTGGCCGGCGCTGGGCTACGACCATGATGTCTTCCTCGGTGAATTCGGACGGAATCCCGAACGCGGCGCTTTCCACGATTTCTGGATGCTTCTCGGCGACGGTCTCGACCTCGTAGGCGGAGATGTTCTCGCCCCGCCGCCTGATCGCCTCGTTCAAGCGGTGCTTGAAGTAGAGCCAGCCATCCTCGTCCATGCAGCCGGCATCGCCGGAATGATACCAAAGGTTTCTCAGTGTCTGCACGGTCTTGGCATCGGCGCGGTAGTAGCCGGAGAACATGCTCCAGTTCCTGCGGGGGCGTGACACGATCTCGCCGAGGGACCCATGCGGCAGAAGCCGGTCCCTGTCGTCGACGATCGCAACTTCCCAATCGGGATGCGGGCGACCGCAGGAGCCCGCTCTCGTATCTCCCACTGTGTCGAGAGTGACGAAACTGGTCTCCGTCTGTCCGTAGCCGGTGACGAGCCGCATGCCAAAGCGCCGCTCGAACGCTTCCCTGTCCGGCACCATAGGAATGCACTGGCATATGCGCACCGGATTGGCGCCGTCCCCATCGGAAGGCAGCTGACGCGAAAGGATGACCGCCATCGCGCCGAGCAGGTTCGTGGCGGTGGCGCCGCTGGCGCGGACTTGATCCCAGAACCGTGACACGCTGAAGGCCTCGACCAGCGTCGTGCGCGTGCCGTAGATCAGCGGCAAGTAGACGCCGAACATTTGCGCGTCGGTGTGAAACAGCGGCAATGCCGAGAAGTAACTGTCGCTTGTCGTGTAGCCGAGATTGAGCGCCATCGCCGCCGCCCAGGAATAGCAGTGGTGGTGGGACATCAAAGCGCCCTTGGCCGGGCCGGTGGTGCCCGAGGTGTAGAGGATCGCCATCGGGTCGGAATAGTGGACGTCGGCCAAGTCGAAATCCGGCTGCCCGGCCATGCATTCCTCGAACCCGACGATGCGGCCGATCCGGATGCCGGCCGCCCGAGCTTCGCCTGGATCGGCGCCTACGAGGACGAGGGTACGCAGTTCCGGCAACCGGTCCTGGACCCTGGCGAGCTCGTCAAGCGCGCTCGCATCCGCAACGAGGAGCTCGGCGCCGCAATTGTTCAGGTTGTGGCAGAGCAGGTCACCCTTCAGGCCCGGATTGCTGGGCACCTCGATGGCGCCAAGGCTCGCCACGGCGAACCACATCGCGACCAGCTCGAGACAATTGGGCAGCAGCATCGCCACTCGGTCGGACTTGCCGATGCCAAGGCCGCGCAGGCCTCGCGCCAGCCGTCCCGAAACGATCTGCATCTCCTCGAAACTTGCGGAACGTCCGCAGATATCGATGAACGGGCTGTCGCCCAGGCGCTCGGCCTGCGTCAGCAGGATTTTCGGCAGAACCCGGGTCTCCAGATCGCCGTCATGCTGACCCGGGATGTAGGAGGAAGGGGCGACTTCAAGCATCGTCATCGCGCTCAAAAATCCTTGGCTCGTGCCTGCGCATCCGGAGACAGGAAGCCGCTTACCGTGGCCCTGGTCTCGAGCGCCATTGCATCCGCTAGGGAAGAGTGGAAGCCGTTGTTGATGGCATGCTTGATGTCGCCCACGGCGCCCTCCGGGCGCTCCGCTATCGCGCGGGCCAGTTTTTCCGCCTCACTGAGCAACTCTGCTTGGGGAACCAGCTTCCACGCGATGCCGACCTCAAGCGCCTTTTTGGCATCGTGCTTTTCGCCCAGGATCATCAATTCCTTGGCGACTTGTGGTCCGACTTGCTTGGTCAACAGGGCGGTAACGCCGCCAGTGACGAACAGCCCGTAGGTTACTTCAGGAAAGAACCAGCGCGCATTGTCCGCAAAGAGCCTGAAGTCGCAGTTCACGGCCCATTCAAGCGCGCCGCCCACGCACCAGCCATGCACGGCGGCAATCACGATCTTGCGTGACTGCATGATCTGCAGGGTGACGTTCTGAATGGCCTCGACCCAGGCCTGTGTCGCAGCCTCCGACGAGGTCTGGGCATCGAGATCCTTCAGGTCGTCGCCGGAGCAAAAGGCTCGACCCTCTCCGTGCAGGACGACAACTCGGATGGACGGATTAGCTTCAGCCCGCGCGAGCGCCTGTGAGAGCTCGTCTACGAGCTGCCTGTTCATGGCATTGAGGCGCTCGGGCCGGCATAGCATGATCCAGGCAATTGGCCCGTCGTCTCTAATGAAGACAGTAGGTGTCAAGGCATCCTCCTTAGACAATCATTGGTTCGGCATAAGTGCCCCAGACCTCGCGTAGCGCCGCACAGATCTCGCCGAGCGTCGCCTTCGCCTCCACGGCCTCGACGGTCTTCGGCAAAAGATTGGCTTCGTCGGACCCTGCCTCCTCGGCGAGTTCCTTCAGCAGCTTCCGGACACGGGCGTTGTCGCGCCCTGTCCGCACCGCGTTGAGCCGGTCGATTTGCAATTGCGTGCACTGTTCGTCATAGGGGTGGATGTGCACCTCGGCCGAGCTGCTGGCCTCATCGACATAGCGGTTGACGCCGACGGAGATCTTTTCGCCGGAATCGATTTTCTGGAACGTCGCATAGGCAGAGTCCGCGAGCTTCTGCTGAAACCAGCCTTCCTCGACCAGTTTCACGGCGCCGCCGCGCTCGTCCACTTCGTCCAGAAGCTTCCAGATCTCGGTCTCCATGTCACGCGTGAGGCGCTCGATGAAATAGGAGCCGCCGAGCGGGTCGATCACGGAGGTCACGTTGATCTCGTCGCGGATAATCTGCTGGGTGCGGATGGCCAGCTTCATGGCCTCTTCAGTGGGGATGGCGAAGGCCTCGTCGAGACCGTTGGTGTGCATGCTCTGGCAGCCGCCCAGCACGGCGCCGAGCGCCTGGATGGCCGTGCGCATCAGGTTGTTGTGATGCTCGACCTTGGTCAGGCTCATCGCCGCGGTCTGCACATGCACCCGCAGCCGCATGGATTCCGGCTTCCTGGCCTTGAAGCGCTGCGCCATGATCTTGGCGTAGACCCGCCTTGCCGCCCTGAACTTGCAGATCTGCTCGAAGAAATCCTGGTGGCTGATGAAGAAGAAGGACAGCCTGGGCGCGAAGTCGTCTATGTCCATGCCGGCGCCGGTGACCTCCTCGCAATAGGCGATGGTGAAGGCCATGATGAAGGCGATCTCCTGCAGCGCGTTTCCGCCCACGTCCGACAGGTGATAGCCGCTGAGACTGATGGGATTGATCTTCGGCGTCGTCTTGGCGCTGTACATGATAAGGTCACGCAGCAGCCTGACGGCGGGGCGCACCGGATAGATCCACTCCTTCTGCGCGACATACTCCTTCAACGGATCCGCCTGCAGCGTGCCCGCCAGCTTGTGGAGGTCGTAGCCGCGCCGCGCCGCGACGGCGACATACATAGCGTAAACCACCCAGGCCGACGGGTTGATGGTGAGCGACACCGAGATCTTTTCCAGGTCTATTCCGTCGAACAGACGGTCGACGTCGTCGACCGTGTCGATGGCGACGCCGACGCGCCCGACTTCGCCGAACGCTCGGGGGTCGTCCGAGTCCAGGCCAAGCAGGGTCGGCAGGTCGAAATCGGTGGAGAGCCCGGTCTGGCCGGTCTGGACCATGTATTTGTAGCGCTGGTTGGTGGCCTCGGGATTGCCGAAGCCCGCGACCTGCCGGATTGTCCACGGCCGGCCGCGATACATCGTCGGATAGGCTCCGCGGGTGAAGGGATAGGCGCCGGGGAAACCGAGCTCATCGGCCGGTATATCTGCGATGTCGGCGGCCGTGTAGACGCGCTTCAGCGGAATGCCGCATTCCGTCTTGTAGGCCGGCTTTTCCTCCGGCCTGCTGCTGAGCGCGGCGGCAAGTTCCTTCTCCTCCCACGCCGCCTGTTTTTCGCGGATGTCCTCGATCGCGGTTTCGGAGAACAGGTTCATGTCGCTCGCCGCTCGTTCGCCCAGCCGAGCAGAAGATAAGCCGCGCCGGAGGGGTCCATGTCCCTGTTCACGACGGCCTGGATATGCTTTCCGATCTCGTCGGCCCGCTCATCGAATTTGTGCTGAAAAAGATGTCTGGCCGCGCCGAGGATCCGCGTCCGGCAAATGTCCCGCTGCCGCTCGGCCAGCTCGCCGCTTTCGCGCAGATGCGACCAGTGCCTGGAAATGGCGTCCTTCAGCTCGCCGATCCGCTCGCCGGAGACCGCGCTTACCGGAAGGACCGGCGGCGTCCATTTCGACCCCGTCCGTTCCGAACCGAGAGTCATCATCCCGCGCAGGGCCGAGACGGTTGCCGCCGCTTCCGGCTTGTCAGCCTTGCTGACGGCGTGGATATCCGCGATCTCCAATATGCCGGCCTTGATCGCCTGTATGTCGTCGCCGAGCCCGGGCGCCGAGAGAACGACGACGCTGTGTGCGGCCGTCACCACTTCCACCTCGTCCTGGCCGACGCCGACCGTCTCGATGATGATGGGTGAGTAGCCGGCGGCGTCAAGGACGTCGACCGCCTGCAGCGTCGACCGGCCAAGGCCACCCAGGTGGCCGCGCGTCGCCATGCTGCGGACGAAGGCCTGCGAGGATGAGGCCGCCTCGCTCATGCGCACCCTGTCACCGAGGATCGCGCCGCCGGAGAACGGGCTGCTCGGATCGACGGCGACGACGCCGACCTTGTGTCCCTCCGACGCGAATCCCCGGATGAGGGAAGACACAAGCGTGGACTTGCCCGCTCCCGGAACGCCGGTGATGCCGACGACATGCGCCTTGCCGGTATGCCTGTAGATTTCCGCCAACGCCGGCGCGGCCTCTGGATAGCCTGCCTCGGCGCGCGTGATCATGCGGGCGATGGCGGCGACATTGCCCCCGAGTATCTCGGGCACGAGCTCTATCGAGGGCCTATATGCCGCGCGCTTCACCGGTCGCGAAGGCATGGGGACGGTCATACGCGGCCACGAGCGGCAATCAGGTTCCTGATCGTCGTCACGATCAGCTCGGCCCGCGCCTCCTGCGGCACGATCGCGTCGACGCCGCTGTCCCACAAAGCGGCATAGTCCTGCTCGGGAATGACACCGCCGGCGACGACGAAGATATGGTCGGCCTTCGCCTCGCGCAGGCAGCGCCCCAGTTCCCGGAACAGCGGAATGTGCGAGCCGGAAAGCAGGCTGACGCCGATGACGTCAACGTCCTCCTGGACCGCCGCTGCCACGACTTCGCTCGGCGACTTGTAGAGGCCAGTGTAGACGACTTCCATGCCGGCGTCGCGCAGGATCCGCGCAACCACCTTGGCGCCCCGGTCGTGCCCATCCAGCCCCAGCTTGGCGACAAGCACGCGGATGGGGCCGGCCGTCGCATCCCGGTTCGGCGTGTCGTCCGAGGCCTGTTTGGTCATGCTCGCTTCGTTCATGGGTTCCGGCCCGTCACTCGGCTGCCACGCCGACGCGGCCAGCGCCCGTGGACAGCACCGCTTCGATGGCGCCGGAGATGGTGCGCAATCCAAGATCGAGCTCGTCTTCCGAAATTGTCAGCGGCGGGGCGAGGCGGAACACGCCGCCCATCCCGGGTAGCTTGACGATGTTCATGCTGAGCCCGCGCCTGAAGGCCTCGGCGGCAATTTTCGCACCGAGCTCATGATCGGGCTCACGACCTTGGCTGTTCTTGACGATCTCGACCCCCAGCATCAGGCCGCGGCCACGCACGTCGCCGACGCATTCGTAGCGCTGCTTGAGGTTGGACAGGCCGGCGAAAAGCCTGTCCCCGAGATGGCGCGCGCGCCCGACAAGGCGCTCTTCTTCGACTACATCGAGCACTGTCAGGCCAACGGCGGCCGGCAGCGGATCGGACACATGGGTAGTGTAGAACAGGAAGCCTCGCTCATGCGCGGTTTCCTCGATCTCGGCGGTCGTCATGACAGCCGCCAGCGGAAGGCCGGCGCCGATGGTCTTCGACAGGGTGAGGATGTCCGGCGTGACGCCGTCGCGCTGGAAGGCGAACATGTCGCCGGTGCGGCCGACGCCGGTCTGAGCCTCGTCGAGGATCAGCAGCATGCCGCGTTCGCGGCATTTCTGCTTCAGCGCCGCGAGATAGCCTTGCGGCAGCTCCAGCATGCCGCCGCTCGACAGGACCGGCTCGGCGATGAAGGCCGCGAGGCTGCCGGTCGACTGGCTGTCGACCAGGGCGAAGGCGTCATCGAGCTCGGCCGCCCAGTCGAGCGAGCCGTCGGCCTTCTTGAAGCGCGGCCGAAAGCTGTTCGGCGCGGGGATCGCAATCGAGCCGGCCGCCGCTGGCCCGTAGCCCCTGCGCCCGGCGCTGTAGGTGGCGGAAGCGGCAACCCCGGTCATGCCGTGCCAGCTTTTGGAGAAGGCGACGATCTCGTGCTTGCCGGTCACCAGCTTCGCCATGCGGATGGCCGCCTCGTTCGATTCCGCGCCCGTCGAAAGCAGCAGCGCCCTGTCGAGGCCGGGCGCCAGCGTGGCGAGGCGTTCG
Organism: Mesorhizobium sp. B1-1-5; assembly: GCF_006443065.1. Taxonomy (NCBI): domain Bacteria; kingdom Pseudomonadati; phylum Pseudomonadota; class Alphaproteobacteria; order Hyphomicrobiales; family Phyllobacteriaceae; genus Mesorhizobium; species Mesorhizobium sp. B1-1-5. Next base: position 34,148 of record NZ_VFWS01000042.1, read on the forward strand.
GCAAGCTCGACGACCGGGCGGGACAGCATGCCGCTGAAGAGATGCGCCACCGTTTCGACCTGGCGCCGCACCGTCGCGACGATCCGCGGATGCGCGTGCCCGAGCAGCGCGCTCATCTGGCCGGAAGTGAAGTCGAGTATGGGCCGGGCATCGGCATCGTAGACGAACGACCCCTCGGCTCGCTCGATGATGGCGGGCTCGAAGGCGCCGCCATATCGAATAAGGTGCTTTCGCGCCGCCGACCAGAAGGCATTGTCCAGGTTTCTTGACATGTCGCAGCCTCGCCAAAAACGCAGGCCCGAAGATTAGCGGCTGGCGGTGCAGCAGTAAAATTGATAGATGCTGGAGTCCGATATCAACGGAATTGATATGCCCGCACCTCTCGATCTCAGATTGCTGGCGACATTTGTTCGCGCGGCGCATTCGGGAACGCTCAGCGCGACCGCCGTGCAGGTCGGGCGCACGCAATCGGCGGTGACGATGCAGATACAGCGGCTCGAGGATGCGCTCGGCGGCCAAAGCCTGTTCCACCGAAGCGGCAGCGGCGTGCGTCTTACCGGCAGCGGTGAGCGCTTTCTCGCCTACGCAGAGCGCATTCTCAAGATGCACGACGAAGCGGTTTCGGCTTTCTCCGGCAAAGGCCTGCGGGGCTCGATCATCTTCGGCAGCCCGGAAGACTATTTGAGCGCTTTCTTTCCCACGCTCTTGAGAAGTTTCGGGAGCCTCTATCCGGACATCGAGATCAAGGTCGTGGCGGCGCCGACTGTCGAACTGCACAATCTGCTGCATTCGCGGCAGGTCGATCTGGCGCTCGTCTCCATTCCCGATGCAAGCGCCTCCAAGGAGGTCGTGCGCACGGAAGCGATGGTCTGGGTCGGCAGCAAGCCGACATTGGAGCTACACGACTTCGGCGAGACCGTGCCGCTGGCCCTGCCGGCTTCGAACGCCATGGACCACAAGGCGGCCTGCGATGCCATGCTGCGCACCGGGCTGCGTTACAAAATAGCCTATGCCAGCAACAGCCTTACCGGTCTGATAGCCGTGGCGCGCTCCGGCCTCGCCATAAGCGTGATGACACAGAAAGCCGTCCCGTCGGACCTGTTCATCCTGAACGCGCCGCTTCCGAGATTATCGCGGCTCGGCGTTCTGATCGCCTTCGCCGAGACCACACGATCGCCGGCCGTCGAGGCGTTTGCCAGCCACATTCGGAGCGTCCTACCGTCGCTGTAATCGACTTACCGCCATCGAAATAGCTCGCGCAGTGGTCCGACCGTCGATTGGCCCTCCCCAGAGGCAGCCAATCCCCGCTAGATAACGGTCGCAATCGAACGAATTACTGGAGCAAAAATGATCCTATTGACGAGAGCTGTGGTTCAGCCCTGGAATTGCGACATGATGGGCCACATGACGACGCGTTTCTACGTCGCCTTTTTCGATGACGCCATCAACATCCTGCTGGGACAGGCGACCGGCTGGGCGCCGACGACGCCCGAATGGGCCGACAGGGGATGGGCGGACGTCCGGCATGAGATCGACTTTGTCGGCGAGGTGGCGTCCGGGGTCATCGTGGAAATCTACGGCGCGGTCCGCACTGTCGGCCGCACGTCCGTCCAGACGGATTACGAGATGCGCAGGCTCCATGGCGGCGAACTCGCTGCCAAGCTGGCCGCCAAGACGGTCTTCTTCAACCTTGCGGAACGAAAATCAATCCCGCTGACGGAGGCTATGCTACAGCGCCTGAAATCCTCCATGGCGACCACCGCTGCGCCAGGTCACGGCGGCACCATTTGAGGCTGAGACTAAGTGCTTGGTGATGGATCGACAGCACTGGGGCGCGCAGATCTCTGGGCCTGCAGGTGGGCGTCAGCTTTCAGAGTCGATAACGATTAGCGTAAACGGCGACGACCGGGCGCAAAACAGCCATTCCGCAGAAGACAAATGGGATGGGTGAGTGTCTGGGTTGGCTTCTTGAGTCCATTTCGGCGAACTGCCTCGTAATCTATTGACGAATAATGATTATGTTAGTCGTTGAGGATGTGAGACTGCTAAGGAAAATCAATGGTCTAGCGGATGGTTAGCCAACCCATATCCTTTGTATGATCTCGTATGGTCTGGCGAACCTAAAGACGATGGCCGCGATTGATCCGTCGGCTTGGAAATATATGCGAATGGCAGGCTCTCGGACTGTAGGCAGCCCGAGAATAATGCGCCATCTGGCGAGGGTGCGCTACCCGACAACTAAGGCCGCCAGGCGCCTTATGTTCCACCCTCGCGGAAGTCCTGCAATGACGCGTGTCGCAGGTCGTCTCCGCCGCGCATGTGTTTCACTCGCTAGGCCGCTCCCGCACTTGGCAAGGAGCCAGACCTTCGTCGCCTCTGCAGCCAGAAAACGAGCCCGAGCAGCAAGAACGCGGGGAGCACGAACCAGTAGCGGGATGGTCGGCTGGTTGGCACCATGATCCCGGTGATTTCGTCACCGGGCTGCAGCCCGAATTTTGCCGCCTGACTGCCGAGGCGCACGATTCCGACTGTCATTGTGTCACCCAGAGCAGTCACGGTCAGTCCAGCTCTTTCCAGCCTCTCTGTCGCGTTCTTGCCCTCGGCGAGATCGAGCCGGATCAGCTTCTCGATCTCGTCGCCGCTGATGTTGAACGTCTTCAACTTTAGACGAAGCGCTTCTCCCGAAGGCGTGGCGTCTACGGTTTGGTTCAATTCGGAGACGGGTTTCGCCGTAAAGGGCTCATCGACCAGGTCGAGCCAGTAGCCCGGGCGAAATAACGTGAAGCAGACCAACAGGAGTGCTAGCGACTCGTACCACCGGTTTCGGACCAGGAACCAATTCTGGGTCGCCGCAACGAACGCAACCATGGCCAGCGCCGATGTCACTATGACGAGGATAAAATCCAGGGGCCCCTGGATGTCTATCATGAGCACGCCGTTATTGAAGATGAAGATGAACGGCAACAGTGCCGTCCTGATTTCATACTTGAATCCCTGAAAGCCGGTCTTCACGGGATCGGCTCCCGAAATGGCAGCCGCTGCATATGCCGCAAGACCAACCGGCGGCGTCACATCGGCCATCAGTCCGAAATAGAAGACGAAAAGATGCACGGCTACTAGCGGCACAGCCAGATCGTTCTGGGCGGCGAGATCCACCATCACGGGCGCCATCAGTGTCGCAACGACTACGTAACTCGCTGTGGTCGGCATGCCCATGCCCAGAATGATGCAGATAATGGCGGTAAACAGCAGCATGACCATGAAGCTGCCGGCCGAGATGAATTCGACAAGCTCGGTCATCACCAGCCCGACGCCGGTCAAGAGCACCGTGCCGACGATAATGCCGGCCGTCGCTGTGGCAATACCGACGGTGGTCATGTTGCGCGCGGACGCCGACAAGCCCTCGATGAGATCGACAATACCTTCCCGCCAGCGCAGCGCAAATTGATGTTCCCTTCGAAAGAAGGCCGTCAGCGGGCGCTGCGTGACGATCAATACCATCAGGGCAGCGGAGCCCCAGAAGGCGGAGAGGCCCGGCGAAAGCTCCTCGACCATCAGGCACCAGATGAGGAGCACTACCGGCAGCAGGAAATGCAGGCCGGTTCGTGCCGTCCCACCGAAATGCGGTATCTCCACAATATTGCCTTTGAGGCTGTCGAGCGGCAGGTCGGGGTGCTTGGCCCTGTAAGCGACAAGCCCGACATAGACGATGGCAAGCGCCGCAACGATCACCCAGGTCGCCGCGCTGCCGAAGACCGTTTTGGTCCAGCCGATGCCGTAATAGACGAGCCCGGCCAGAATGACGAAGGCGCAGACACCCATCAGCGAGCGCACGGCCCCTTGCAAGGCGGGATGACGGCTGCGCGACGGCAGCCCCTTCAACCCCATCTTCATCGCTTCGATATCGACGATGTAGAAGAGCGAGCCATAGGTGAGCAGCGCGGGAAAGAAGGCGTGCTTGACTACTTCGGCGTAGGAAATGCCGACATATTCGGCAATGAGGAAGGCGGCCGCTCCCATCACGGGCGGCATGAGCTGCCCGTTGACGCCCGCTGCGCATTCGATGGCACCTGCTTTGACCGGCGTGTAGCCGACGCGCTTCATCAGCGGAATGGTGAAGGTGCCGGTGGTGACCACATTGGCGATCGATGATCCCGAGATCATTCCCGTCAGGCCAGAGGCGACGACCCCGGCCTTGGCGGGGCCGCCGCGATACTTGCCGAGGATGGAGAAGGCAAGCAGGATGAAATAGCCGCCGGCCCCGGCACGCTCGAGCAATGTTCCAAACAGCACGAACATGAAGACAACGTTGGTCGAGACGCCGAGCGCAACGCCGAACACGCCCTCGGAGGTGAGCCACATCTGCGAGGCGGCGCGCGACAGCGTCGCGCCCTTGTGCGCCAACAGGCCGGGCATATAGGGCCCGACGAAGATGTATATCAGCATGAGGCCGGCGATGATGGTGATAGCAGGGCCGACGGCGCGCCGGGCAGCTTCCATCAATACAACGATGCCGACGATCGAGATGACGAGATCGGTGGTCGTGGGAAGCCCGGGCCGGGTGGCGATCTCGCTGTAGAAGACGACGAGATAAAGCGCCGCCGTCGCGCCCGCTATGGCAAGCACCCAGTCGGGCGGCGGAACGCGGTTGCGTGAGGAGCTTTTGAACGCCGGGAAGGTGACGAGTGCCAGAAACAGCGCAAAGGCCAGATGGATGGACCGCGCGATCCCGTCGCTGACAACACCGAAGCCAAACATATAAGGGATCGGCGAGGAGTACCAGAGCTGGAATAACGACCAGGCGAGCGACACTGCCAGAACGAGATGCGCGGGGAGACCTTTCGGCTTGCGACCGCCCGTGTCCGCTTCCGCGACAATTTCGTTCAGCTTCTCGATATCGACGTCTTCAGGCGCTCCTGCCTGGCGGAACTGGTCTGTCATCGCTCCCCTCGACCATCTTTTTCATTTTGGTCTTTTCGGCCCTGTGGCCGGACTGCCCCTCCACGGCGGCCCGGCCATGCCAAGGTTCAAAGCCAACCCTTTTCCTTGAAGAAGCGCTCGGCGCCCGGATGCAGCGGCGCCGAAAGGCCGGCCTTGACCATCTCCTTCGGATCGAGATTAGCGAAGGCCGGATGCAGCTTCTTGAAGTCGTCGAAGTTCTCGAAAACCGCCTTGACCATCTCGTAGACCAC
>NZ_VFWS01000420.1:0-1355 GCF_006443065.1 Mesorhizobium sp. B1-1-5
CCGGCACCTTCTCCCCGTATAGTGACGGGGAGAAGACGGCTTGCACCAAGGCTTTCGCCAATTTTCAACGTTACAGAAAAGGCGCCGACGATTGCGACAGCTCCCTTCTCCCCGCCACTATGCGGGGAGAAGGTGCCGGCAGGCGGATGAGGGGCAGCGCCATGCCCTCAAGAAAATTCCTGCGCCGCGCGGCTATCGCTAGCACCTCCTTGGTGGCTGTTATTGCTGTTTCCGCCGCTACCCTGTGGCAGCTCGACCGCGCCTTCCCGCCTCCGCTTCCTGAAAAGCTTACCGTCTCGACGGAAGTCCAGGACCGCGACGGCCAGCTTTTGCGCGCCTTCGCCACGCCTGATGGCTATTGGCGGCTCGAAACCCGCCTCAACCAGGTCGACAAGCAGTTCGTCGACATGTTGGTCACCTATGAGGACAAGCGCTTCTGGAACCATGAAGGCGTCGATGTGCTGGCGCTTGCCCGCGCCGCCGGCCAGTTCGCCACCAGCGGCCACATCGTGTCCGGCGGCTCGACGCTGTCGATGCAGCTTGCCCGCCTGATCGAGCCGCGCGACAGCCGCAGCCTCGGCTCCAAGCTCAAGCAGATGCTGCGCGCCATCCAGATCGAGCGGCGGCTGTCCAAGCGCGGGATTCTCGAACGCTATCTGACGCTGGCGCCCTATGGCGGCAATCTCGAAGGCGTGCGCGCCGCTTCGCTCGCCTATTTCGGTAAGGAGCCGAAGCGGCTCACCGTCTCGGAAGCCGCGCTTCTCGTCGCCCTGCCGCAACTGCCGGAAAAGCGCCGGCCCGACCGCAATCTCGCGATCGCGCACGCCGCCCGCGACCGCGTGCTGTCCCGCATGGCCTCGGCTGGCCTGCTTGGCGAACGCGAGGCCGCGCGCGCCGCGCTCGACGATGTGTCTGGCCTGCGCCGTAGCTTGCCGGCGCTCGCCGCGCACGCCGCCTATGCGATGCTGCCCAAGGCGGTTCCCGGCCAGCCGCTCAAGCTGACGATCCGCAAGAGCGTCCAGGAAGGGCTGGAACAGGTAGCGCGCGACGCCGCCGCCAAGCTTGGGGCGCGTCTCTCCGTCGCCATGGTGCTGGCCGATTCCCGCACCGGCGATATTCTAGGTGAAGTCGGCTCGGCCAATTTCTTCGACGCCAGCCGCTCCGGCTGGATCGACATGACCAAGGTGGTGCGCTCACCCGGCTCGACGCTGAAGCCGTTCATCTACGGTCTTGCCTTCGAACAGGGACTGGTGGCGCAGGAAATGCTGATCGAGGACAGCCCGGCCGATTTCGGCGGCTACCGGCCGAAGAATTTCGATATGGGCTACCAGGGCGCCGTCAGCATCCGCAAGGCG
>NZ_VFWS01000421.1:0-1355 GCF_006443065.1 Mesorhizobium sp. B1-1-5
CGATGCGGCCGCCGACAATCTCCTGGCCATCATCAAGGCTGACCGCGGCTGGAACGAGGACGGCGCCAAGGCGCAATTGCTGCGCTTCTTCGAGGCCTGGGGCATGACGGACGAGGCGACGCTTGCCGCGCGGCGCAAATTGTCGTCGCTGCTGTTTTCCTGAGCCGGCGCGGCCGAATGGTCGCGCGGGGCTTGCACCCGGCGCCGGCCGCGCCAGATAGGACGAATCCGGCCCGCCTTTCCCTCGGGAAGCCAACAACCCCGGGCAGCGACAGGCGGATCGCGGCATGGAGGCGCTTCCCGGGCGAAGCGATCGGAGGAACGAGGTGCAAGCGGGAAACGCTCACTACCGGCTCGCCAGGGATCTGCCGTCGACCATCCCGGTCTTTCCGCTCGAGGGCGCGCTTCTGCTGCCGGGCGGCCGCATGCCGCTCAACATCTTCGAGCCGCGCTACCTGCAGATGGTCGACGAGGCGATCGCCGGCTCCCGGCTGATCGGCGTCATCCAGCCCAGCCTCGACGGCGCCTTGCGCGACGATGGCGAGCCGGAACTCTGCAATGTCGGCTGCGCCGGCCGCATCATAGCGCTTTCCGAGACCGGCGACGGCCGCTACCTGATTTCGCTGCAGGGCGTGTGCCGGTTCCGTGTCACCCATGAGCTGACGGTCAAGACGCCGTTCCGCCAGGGCAAGATCGCCCCCTTTCTCGCCGATCTCGACGACGACCAGGCGGCCGCCGAGGTCGACCGGCCGGCGCTGCTGCGGGCGTTCCGCGCCTATCTTCAGGCCAACGACCTGGAGGCCGACTGGGAAAGCGTCAGCCGGGCCGAAAACGCCATGCTGGTCAACGCGCTGTCGATGATGGCGCCCTATGGACCGGCCGAGAAGCAGGCGCTGCTCGAAGCGGCCGATCTCAAGACCCGCGCCGAAACGCTGATCGCCATCACCGAAATGGCGCTGGCGCGCGAGAACGAGGATTTTGGCTCGAGCCTGCAGTAGGATGTTGAGAGAGGGCACGATGGCGGCGGATGGGCGTGACGGAAAGAGAGCGAATGTCGACCCCAGGATGCTGGAGCTGCTGGCTTGCCCGCTGACCAAGGGGCCGCTGGCCTGGGATCCCGAGCGCGGCGAACTGATCTCGCGGGTCGCCAAGCTCGCCTATCCCGTGCGCGACGGCATCCCGATCATGCTGCCTTCGGAGGCACGGAGCATCTCGGCGGAAGACGTGCTGCCGCCACGGCTGGGCGGGCCGGCCGGCTCGACGTGAAAATTATCAAGGTCGGCATTCTACGGCGCCCCCCGCTGCCCTGCCGGGCATCTCCCCCTCAAGGGGGGAGATCGAATGTCATCTCCGCC
>NZ_VFWS01000422.1:0-1353 GCF_006443065.1 Mesorhizobium sp. B1-1-5
ACACCGTATTGTGCGAGACCTTGATCCCGCGCGCATCCAACTCGTCCTTCAGCCGATGCAGCGTCAGTTCAGAGGTCTGATTGATCCGCTCCACAATGAAAGCCCGATGGGGCTCCAGAACGCGCTTACGGTGTCCGCCCAGCTTGCCCGGCGCCACCGAGCCGGTGGCACGGTAACGCTGCGACCACTTCACCACAGAGGAAACCGCAACGCCAAAGCGCGAGGCAACCGCACGGCAGGTCTCCCCGTCGACAACTGCCGCTACTGCACGCTCACGAAGATCATTTGAAAGCGCTCGCGTCATCAGATGCTGGCCTCCAATCCAGCCAGCATCTTGAATCACAAACATCCGGTTTTGGGAATCCTACGATTCTCCCAAAATAGGAAATGCTCTAGCCCGCACCGACTGGAATCCCGCTGGCCGAACCGCCGCTCACGGACGGGAATCCGTGCCGGTCGATAGCGTCACAGCTTGACGGCCGCTTCCCGGGCCCACAGCCGCAGCTTGCGGCAAGCCTGCACGAATGTGTTGGCGGAGGCTGCGGAGTCCAGCCGCATCAATCCCTCATCGGCATCGGCTGCGACGCCTGCCTTGGCCAGGAGAGGCGCGGCTCCCGGTGTGAAGCCGATGAATTTGCAATGCGCAAAGGCATCCGACACGAAGTCCTTCGCGGCTGCCTCCTTGACCAGCAACTCGGCGCCCGGCTCGGACAGGAGCAGGACCACGGCGTCGAACAGGACCGACGGACAGCCGTCGATCATGTGTCTGGCTTCGATGTGGGTGCCGTCTGCGGCCTCGACGCCGCCCACCTTGGGCGCTATCACCTCCATGACCGCGCCTTCCGTTTCGATGGCCGAGCGAAGTTGTTCGAAAAGGGCCGTGTCGGCCCCGTCGCTCAGCAACACGCCGACCTTGCGGCCTTTGAAACTATCGGGACCGTTCTCGATGATACTGAGAGCCGGAGACGGCGGCAGGTCGTCGCGCGGCGGGATGGCGGTCTCGGCGGGGTCGGGCATGTTCCGAATGCCAAGCTTGTCGGCGACTTGAGTCGCCAGCGTTTCGTCTATGTTCAGCAGATGCGCCACCATGCGTTCGCGGATCGCCGGTGCCTGCACCTTGCTCAATTCGAATGTCAGCGCCATGGCGATATGGCGTTGCTCCGGCGCTGTCTGGCTGTTGAAGAATTGCCGCGCCTGGCTGTAGTGGTCGGCGAAGCTCTCCGCCCGCAGACGCACCTTCTGCCCCTCTTCGGCGTCGGCGAAAGAGCGGAAGCCGCGTTGCGGATCCTCGCGGGGACCCGAGCCCCACGAATTCGGCTCATAGTTGGCGCGGCCGACCGGGTTGTGCATGGC
>NZ_VFWS01000423.1:0-1350 GCF_006443065.1 Mesorhizobium sp. B1-1-5
GCTCTTTCTCGTGCTCCCTCAATTGTTAGTGGACTCGATCACCCCAACACGGTTTCCTAGGCGTCCCCCGCCAGGAGCCTCGCCATGCATATCACTCGCCGCACGCTGATCGCCGTCAGCCTCTCCTTCACAATCGCTTTCGCGCCATGGGCGGCCGCCTTCGCCGCCTCGCCAGCGCCTGCCAAAGGCGAGAACGGCATGGTTGTCACCGCGCAGCATCTGGCGTCGGAGGTGGGCGTCGAAGTCCTGAAGAAGGGCGGCAACGCCGTCGATGCGGCGGTCGCCGTTGGTTATGCGCTCGCCGTCGCCGAAAATCGATCCCCGGCCGAGCTTTGTCCATGCGATCAGCCCGGCCGCTTTGGTCGAGCTGGTTCATCATGAGCCCGCGAGCGCCAGCATGACGCTCGCCCAAGTGCGGAACGCACCTGGCTCAACATCAAGCGGACGCCCGGAGCTGAAAATTTTACGCGGCCGCGCCTGGCGCCGCGGCTCCGGTCGCGTAAAAATGCTTCTGTCGAAGCTCGAATCAACTCCGCCATCATGTTTTCTCCAGAAGAAACGCCCATATAAAAGCAGGTTGGCGGGCCGTTGCCATTCGGGCAGACACCGCTGGCGTTGCGGCGGTGATCCGAACCCGCCAAAACGGATGGCGCGCCCTGCCGGACGGTTTGATATCGCGGTCAACACGTAGGGAGAAACACGCGATCGGGTTGCGCTCGGCATGTGTTGAGGGGTTGTTGCCGGGCAGCGGAGAACGAGTGATGCGAGAATCCATCGGTCAAGACGAATACGGGTCGACCAGCCCCTTCGATCCGGATGACCTGCCGAATTTGAATGCGATCGGTCCGGCGATGGGCAGCGGCAATGACTTCGAGAGATACGCGGTCGCCGTCATAATCGTGTTCGGCGCCCTGATCATAGGCGGGCTGATGGCCGCGTCGATGACCTTCGGCCACCGCAACGGTTTCCTGTTCGCGCTCGGCGGCGCCACATCGGCCTGGATATCGGGAAACGCGCTTCTGCTCGACCGGCCGCGCATCTACGCACTGTTCGTCGGCATCGCGGCCCTGATGCTGATCGCATCCACCGTCACGCTGATTTCGTGACGGCTTGATCGTCAATTAGAGCGGTCGTTTCACGGAAACTCAGGTCGCCCTGTCTTTTCGTTTTCGGTGCGATTGCGGACGCGGGTTCACGCGCTTGCGGAGTGCGCCAGTCCCATCAGTAGCCGAGCGCCTCGCCGGAAGCGGCGCGGCTGTCGATGGCGCCATTGTAGCGCGCGCCGCCACCCTTCCCGATTTCCGCAAGGCTCTTGCCGCCGACCAGGATGCCCGCCGCCTGGCCCCAGGT
>NZ_VFWS01000424.1:0-1347 GCF_006443065.1 Mesorhizobium sp. B1-1-5
GTTACTTCGAGACCTATCGCTTTTCGGAGGACCTCGACTTTACGCTGGCGGACGCGTCGCATCTTGAGGAAGCGTTCCTCAAACGGGTTTTCGCCGAGATCGGCGAGTGGGTCTACGAGCGGTCGGGCCTTGAAATGCCAACCGAAGGGCAGAGCTTCGATCTTTTCGACAATCCGCGTGGCAACGTCTCCTGCCAGGGCAAACTGAGTTACAAGGGGCCGGTTTCACCAAACGTCGACGTCATCCGTTTGACGCGCAGCAAACTCGAGCTCACGGCCGATGAGCGGATCGTGCTGCCGCCTGTCAGGGTGCCGGTGTTTCACGCGTATAGCGACGCGCAGGAAGCCAGCTTTGAGGTCCTGGCGTACAGTTACGAGGAAGCCTTTGGCGAGAAGGTGCGGGCCCTCGCCGAGCGGACCAGGCCGCGCGATCTTTATGACGTTGTGAACCTGTTCCGGAACAGCGAGGCGCGCCCTCCTGCAGCCGCGCTCCTCGATGTCCTGCGCCAGAAATGTGAATTCAAGGGCATTGCCGTGCCGAAGCTGGAGGACCTTGCGATCCACCGCGACGGTCTCGAAGGCGGCTGGGAGAACATGCTTGCGCATCAACTGCCCGCGCTGCCGCCCGTCGCCGATTTCTGGGACGTCCTGCCAGACTTCTTTGCCTGGCTCGCCGGGGCAGAGGCGCCGATTGCGCTGCCTGCCTACGCGCTGGCCGCGGGCGAGTCCGTTATCCATGGACGCACGCTCGGACTGGACATTCCGAATGCAGCGCAGACGCACCTTGAGATCATCCGGTTCGCGGGCGGCAACAGGCTCTGCGTCATGCTGGACTATCAGGGCTCCACCCGGCGCATTGAGCCCTACTCGCTGCGCCGCACGAGCGACGGCAACATCGTCCTCCATGCCTTCAATCTCGACAAGAACGAGCACCGGAGCTACCGGGTGGACCGGATCACCGGCGCGCGCGCAACCAGCCAGTCGTTCGTTCCACGCTATGCGGTGGAACTGACGCCGTCCGGCCCCGTGAGCGTGCCGCCAGCGCAGCGGGCAAGCCCGTTCGGCGGCATGGCGATCAGCCGTCCCCACTCCGTCCGGCCCCGGGCCGTCCGAGCCATGGGACGTGCTTCGAGCGGCCCGACATACGTCTACGAGTGCCCTGTCTGCCGGAAGAAATTCCGCCGCCAAACGCGCGACAGTTCTCTAAGGCCGCACCAGTCACCCGCCGGATACCCCTGCAGCGGGCGCACCGGCTATGTGGTGGAAACGCAGTATTGAGACGGCAATGACCGAGCCGCTTTCACAGTAGGGGTCAGAACAAGAGCGGTTCCCACAGACACGCTAAGGT
>NZ_VFWS01000425.1:0-1347 GCF_006443065.1 Mesorhizobium sp. B1-1-5
CGACAAACGGGGCCTTCCCGCCGCGTGCGTCCGTTACACCCTCACTGCCTCGCCTGCCACCGGTCTCTGCTACCGTTTTACCGGGGCGAACGGGACCGACCGCCGCCACCCGCCCAACCAGCTGTCGCGCTGCTGGTCCGGGTGCTCGATGTTCCATATGCGGTGACGCGCGAAATACCATGACGCCGCAAGGACGAAGATTTCGGAGACCGCGGAACCCAACAGCGACCACGGCGGAGGCGCGATTGCCAGCAGGATTGCGATCAGCGTCAGCCCGATTATTGCGCCACCGGTCGTGATGAACGCGACGGTCCGGAAATCGCCGAGGATCTCAAGGATGATGCGAGGCATGACATAAAGCATGACCGGGATGAAATTCGCGATCACGAAAAGTCCGATGAATCCGACCGAGGCATCCTGGAGGGCCTGGGATTTTATCATCGGCAGGACGAATAGGATGGCACATCCATAGACGAGGCCACCGATCCCCATGACCAGCGACCAGATCTTCGCTTGCGCCCAGACACGGCTTGTTTCGTTATTGCGCATCAGCTTCGCCAGCTCCGGCTGCGTCATGTTGAAGAGAGCAAGGCTGATGATGCGCAGTGGGGCAAACAGCACGAGGACCGCCGCCAGCGGCGCGTAAGCGGCGGGTCCGGCAATGCCCGCGACCAGCAGGGCCAGGCATTGACCCTGGATGTTCGTGGTGGTCGCGCTGAACGCCGACCAGCGCAGCTGCGGCCAGAGCCTTGTATAGCGGCGGCGCGTCGGCATGCGGAAGCTGATGCGAGGTGTGCGGCGCGCCAGCCGAACCAGGACGACGATGCCGAGCAGATTTGCGGCCGCAAGCGCATAAAAAACGGTTTGCAGCGCGTCCTTCGCCAACCACATGGTCAGTCCGGTCAGGATGATGCCGGTAATCGTGAAAGCGGCGTCGCTGATGGAGACGATCACCTGCTGGCGCCGAGCGAACAGTGCCGTGCGCATGTGGCTGCGCAGCGACCATGCGCCGACGAAGCAGCCGGCGGCGATGCCGCTCGGATCGCCCAGCAGATGCATCAGGATCGCCGTGCTGCCCGCCATCAGCAGCGACACCACAAGCGCCGCTGTTCCGAAGGCCACGTCATGGGCATCGACGCCGGCGCTGTTGGTGCTCTTGCCCATCCATATCGAGGCGGGGACGGCGGTGAGCGATCGGATGTACGACAGGCCGACGCCGCCCATCACCATGCCGATGGCGAAGAGACCGTAACCTTGCGCCGACAGCATGTGCAGCAGCGCGATGTTGAGGGCAAAGTGAAAGCCGCTCTGCATCGCCTCGCCGCCGACCATCAGCACGAGGCGTCG
>NZ_VFWS01000426.1:0-1347 GCF_006443065.1 Mesorhizobium sp. B1-1-5
GGCAAATGCCGCTCGGGCATCATGCCCGGAAGCAGGGAGAAACGGGCAGTGGATTTTTCGATGTCAGGCAAGCCGCGCGGCTGGGTCCTTTGCATCTGTTTCGCCGCGTGCAGTGCCGCAATTCCCTTGGTTGCGTGTCTGACAAGCAGCCCCGCTTATGCGCTGAGCGAGATCAAGCGCGAAGAATTCCCGTCGCCGGTCCAACCGATGGTGGACGACGACGTGTCGTCGCCGGGAAGCACCGTGCCGATACCCGATCCGGTCGGAACGCCATCTTCGACCAGCCAGCCAACCACTCCGGACAAGGCCGAGCCGGTCACCCCGCCGAACGGCGACGGTGCCACCAACAGGCCGCGCGTCGATCCCGACGCGCCCACGCCGGAGGTCGTCTACGACCTCGGCAAGCTGCCTGAACCGGTGCGGCGCATGCATGACCTGATCATCGCAGCCTGCGAGAGCGGCGACGTCGAAAGACTGAGGCCTTTGATCGGCAAGGGCGACGGCATGACCCAATTGTCACTGACCGACATAGATGGCGACGCCATTACCTTCCTCAAGGGGCTCTCCGGCGACCAGGATGGCCAGGAGATTCTTGCCATACTGGAGGAGGTGCTCAATGCCGGCTATGTCCATGTCGATGCCGGCACGCCACAAGAGCTCTATGTCTGGCCGTATTTCTTCGCTCTACCCCTGGACAAGCTCGACGCCAGGCAACGGGTCGAGCTGTTCAAGATCGTCACCGCGAGTGACTTCGACGACATGAAGCAGTTCGGCGCCTACATCTTCTACCGCGTCGGCATCACGCCCGCTGGGCAATGGACGTTTTTCGTCGCCGGCGACTGAAACTCGGACACGCGAGTGCCTATTCGTGCGGATCGCCTCGTCGAATGGCTGCATCGGGCCCGTTAATATTCCAGTTGCGGAGAAATCAGGAAGGAAACGAAACTTCAGCCAGTGGTCAAAAGAATGCCCTGGCCGAATTTTTCCGCCAGGTTCTGGATAAGCAGCCTTTCAGATGTTGTAAGGCGCTCTTGATCGACAAACCGCCAGTTGCGCTCGTAGATGGCGAAAGCTTCCTCGGCAGGAATTGGGCGCGTTGCATCGCGGCTCCAGACGAGTGCCTGGAGCTCCGGAAACTCAGCGGGAACAATCATTGGCGTGATATCTGTGCGCATAACCCACTCAACTTAGTGGATCGTGCCTAAGAAATCCAACGATGTGAAATGGCTATGCGGGCAACGCCTCGGAGAACTCCACTGCCCTGCCCTGGCCCGGCGTCACGATCTCGCCCTCCCACATGATGCGCTGGCCTCGAATGACAGTGCCGACCGGCCAGCCGGTGACTTC
>NZ_VFWS01000427.1:0-1343 GCF_006443065.1 Mesorhizobium sp. B1-1-5
TTCACCCACGACATGGGCGAGGGGTTTCTTTGCGCCGAGGCGATCGCCGATCCGCCGCCCTTCGAGCGGGCGCGGGCGGCCGTCGCCTATTCCGGCGTCGCCCGCCAGATGGTGCAGGGGCTGAAGTACCAGGATCGCACCGACCTGGCGCCGTGGATGGCGCGCTGGATGCTGCGCGCGGGAGCTGACCTCATTGCCGAGGCGGATGTGGTGGTGCCGGTGCCGCTGCACTGGCGCCGCTTCTTCAGGCGGCGGTTCAACCAGTCGGCGGAATTGGCGAGGGCGGTCTGCGAGCTCAGCGGCCTGTCTTTCGCACCCTCGGCCATGCGGCGTGTCAAGCTCACGCGCCAGCAGGTCGGGCTGGAGCGCAAGGACCGCGAGGAGAATGTGCGGGCCGCCTTTCGCGTGCCTGCTGAAGCGGAAATCGAGATCGCCGGCCGCCGCGTGCTTTTGATCGACGACGTCTACACCACGGGCGCCACGGTTCGCGCCGCCAGCAAGGCGCTGAAAAAAGCAGGGGCCGGCGCCGTCGACGTGCTGACCTTCGCACGCGTGCTGCCGGGGGACTTTCGGGCCGACGAGTCCACGACTATATAAGTCGGCAACAAACAGTGGAAATTCGTCATGGTCGACGTCACCATCTATACACGCATGATGTGCGGCTACTGCACGGCCGCCAAGCGGCTGCTCGAGCGCAAGGGCATCGCCTATACGGAGCATGACGCGTCGTTTTCACCGGAACTGCGCCAGGAGATGATTTCGCGCGCCCATGGCCGCACAACCTTTCCGCAGATTTTCGTCGGCGACACGCATGTCGGCGGCTGCGACGACCTCCACGAGCTGGAGGCGCAAGGCCGACTGGACAAGTTGCTCGCCAATGGCTCGACGAATTGAGGATATGACGATGGGTGTTTTCAAGGCGGCCGCGATCCAGATGCGTTCGGGGGAGAGGCCGGAGCGCAACGCAATCGAGCTCGAGCGGCTGGTGCGCGAGGCAGCCGGCCAGGGGGCGAGCTACATCCAGACACCGGAAATGACCGGAGCGCTGGTGCGTGACAAGAAGGCCGCGTCTTTCACCTCAGAGGACAAGGACATCATCGTCGGGACCGCCCGCCGACTGGCCCGCGAACTTGGCGTCCACCTGCATATCGGCTCGACCGCCATCCTGCGCGCCGACGGCAAGCTCGCCAACCGGGCGCTGCTGTTCGGTCCGGACGGCGCCACGCTCGCCTCCTATGACAAGATCCATATGTTCGACGTCGATCTCGACAATGGCGAGAGCTGGCGCGAATCCGCGACCTACGAGCCCGGCACGGAGGCGGTCGTCACGACCATCGAAGGCG
>NZ_VFWS01000428.1:0-1341 GCF_006443065.1 Mesorhizobium sp. B1-1-5
GGGTTGAGCACATTGACGAGGATGCCTGTCGCAATCACCTTGCCGGTGGAGCGCGGCGCGACATTGTCCTCGACGTTCAGACCACCCCTCTCCTTCAGCGTGTTCCAGGCCATGTAAAGGAGGTAGGCGACGCCCAGATATTTCAGCGTCTCGAAGGCGACCGCGCTGGTGTGCAGGAGCGCGGCGAGGCCGGTGATGGCGGCAGCCATATGCGGGATGATGCCGAGCGTGCAGCCGAAAGCGGCGACGATTGAGGCGCGGGCGCCGCGGGAAAGCCCGGCGCTCAGCGTGTAGAGGACGCCGGTGCCGGGCGAAGCCACCACGATCAGCGACGTCAACAAGAATTCGATGCTCACGATTTGGTCCTCCGCTGTGCTGCCCGGCGGGCAGCGTAGCAGCGAAATCCCCGTGCACAAGCCGCGGCGCCGTCAGATCAGAGGACAGGCAGCCCGTGCGCCCGACGCGCCATCAGGCAATCCTCGTCGCCGGGCATGCAGGCGCGGCAGACATCCGGGCGCAGCTCGTAGATGCCGCAAGCGGTTGCCTTGCCCACTTCGCCACAGAGGGCCGAACAGCGCGGGCCCTCGCAACGCATACCCGACAGATCGGTCGCGACATACTTGTCCGGGATACGGGCGAGGTGCGCGTCGTCCTCGGTGGAAAAGCGCGGCCACTCGGCCGAGTAGGAGCAACAGGCGCCGCAGCTCTGGCAATCAAATGCCGGGACGGTGCCTCGTTGGGGCGATGAAAGGCTTGCCACGGTCACCAACGAGAACGGTCCCTGCACAGCAGATTGCGGTCGGCGTCTTGCGGCAAGGCGCTATTTCTTCTTGCCTGCCTTGCGCGACGGCGCCTCGGTCGGCGACTTGAATAGATCGGTCGCGGCCTCGGCAGCGGCATCCGCCTTCGGCGCGGCACCCGGCTTGACTGGCTTTGCAGCGGCGGCGGGCGCCGGCGGTTGGTCCTTGGCGGAGAATTGTATGGACATCTCAGTCCTCGTCGGCGCAGCGCGATGGTGCGCGCGGACTGCGCAAACGGCCGATCAGGGCCGAAACCGCCGTTATGTTCATTTCCTCAGGCGACCAGTTCCTCGCCTCCGCGATGTGATGCGGCGCCAGTTCGCGATGCGTGCTGCCGCTGTAGGCGGCGTCCTGATGGGTCACCGGCTCGCGGGTCTTGGCGTCTTGGCGGACATATTCGATCAAATAGTTCGGGCACTCGGCGCGGCCCCGCACGCCGACGCGCACCTGTGCATCGCCATGGACGCGCTTGCAGCGTTCGAGTTTTTCCAGCACACGCCGGACATATTCGACTGGCTTGTCCAATGTTTCGACCATGTCG
>NZ_VFWS01000429.1:0-1341 GCF_006443065.1 Mesorhizobium sp. B1-1-5
GGTCGAGGCGGCGCAGCGTTCCGGATCCCTGATCAGCGCCAGGCTCGCAGGCGAAATGGGCCGGCTGGTCTTCGCCGTACCCGGCTCGCCGCTTGATCCACGCGCCGCCGGCACCAATGGCCTGCTCAAGGACGGTGCCACCTTGGTCACCGAAGCCGCCGACATTCACAGGGCAATCGCGCCGCTGACCGGTTTGCGGGCCCCCGAACTGCCGCCCTTTGAAGATCCCCCCGATTTCTCGGCCACGCCGCCACCCGGCGAAAACGACCGCGCCAGGGTGACCGAAGCGCTCGGCCCGACGCCGGTGGCGATCGACGAGATCATCCGCCACACCGGCCTGCATCCGGCGCAGGTGTTCATGGTGCTCCTGGAGCTCGACCTCGCCGGCCGGCTCGAACGGCATGCCGGCGGCAATGTCTCGCTGGTCTTCGCGGAAGGCTGACAGCCTCCGTCAGTGGTGATCGCGTTTCTTCTGTTCGGTCTCGGTATAGTCGGGCGTGTTTGCGCCGAACAGGTCCCTCTCGACAGCCTTTCGCCAGACGGCATCGGCGTCTTCAGGACGCGAGGGATCGAAAGTTGTCTCGGTGTCCTGCATGCGCCGGCGCGAACGCCGCCGGAGCCACGCAGGCATGATCTCGTGGATGAGGCTGGTGAATTGGATCATTGATCAACTCCTGAAACCCGTTCTTCAAAGGCGCAAAATGCGTTTTGCGGCCTCAACTCTGCCGGACAGTGGGCTGGACCGCCTCCTCAAACCGGCCAGTGCCCGATTGGTCGTGACATAGGGATTCAAGCCAGGCCAGGGTCTCGCCGACATCGGCCAGCGCGTGGCGCGCCACGGTTTTCCCTTGCGGTTTGATGCGGACCGAAATGCCATCCATTTCATTGACGGCTTCGAAGCCGTTCTCATCCGACGTGTCGTCTCCGAGGAATACGGGAATCCGCCCCCGGAAAGCCGGCAACTCGCAGAAACGCCTGATTGCCGCTCCCTTGGCCGCCTCGAGCGGCATCAGTTCCACCCCGGCATTGCCGGCAAGAACCCGATATCCTCGCGGAAGCCGCTCCAGGGCCTGTTCGACCAGTTGCGTCGCCCGTTGCAGCAACTGCGGCGCCGCACGCGTATGAATGGCCAGGATCGGGCCCTTGCGCTCGATATAGACGTCCACATTGTCCAGTTCCGCCTCGATTTCCTCGGCAAGCGCGGCAATGTCGGCGGGCTCGTCGGCCGCCTCGACAGGCCCGTCACGGACAAGCCGGTGCTCCAGGCCGTATAGACCCGCAGCCGGTAGGCGCAGCGGCTGGAAGAGCCGGTCGACGGCGGAAACGGATCTTCCTGTAATG
>NZ_VFWS01000043.1:0-38493 GCF_006443065.1 Mesorhizobium sp. B1-1-5
GCTCCGCCCGTGGATGACGACGTGATGGGCGTTTGTGCCAATCGCCCACCTACGCCGTCCGCTAACGCGAGCTGGCCGCCAGAGCTACTGAGCAAGCCTACGTCCCACGCGGCTTGGCGCGGCTGGTGGCGGCGGCCAGCAGCGGGTTTTCCGGCCAGACATGTTTTGGATAGCGACCGCGCATGTCGGCGCGCACATCCGCCCAGGAGCCGCGCCAGAAGCCGGGAAGATCGCGCGTCGTCTGGATCGGGCGGTGTGCCGGCGACAGCAATTCGAGCGTCAGCGGAACGGTTCCGTTTGCGATCGCCGGATGACGGTCGAGGCCGAACAGTTCCTGCACACGGATCGAAAGCACCGGCCACTCGCCGTCATAGCGGATCGGCACGTGACTGCCCGACGGCGCGTCGAAATGGGTCGGCGCCAGCGCGTCGACCTTGCGCTGCAGGTCGTGCGGGACCAGCGCCATGAGCGCCGACGACAAAGTCGCCGGCTTGATGACCGCGAGAGAGGCATCGCCGGAGAGAAACGGCAGGAGCCAATCGTCGAGGCCCTCGATGAGCGCTTCATCGGAAACGTCGGGCCAAGGCGCCCCCAGGCCGCGGTGCAGCCAGCCGAGCCGCTGGCGTAGCACCTCCGCTTCCTTGCCCCAGTCGAGCAGCGACAGGCCGTGCTCGCGCAAGGCATCCGTTATGGCGCGGTCGGCATCGGCGCCGGACGGCGCCGGCAGCATGCGTTCGGAAAGCGTGATGGCGCCGAGACGCGCGGTCTCGCGCACGCGCACGGCGCGGCGCTCGCGGTCGAAACTCGTCTCACGCTTTGTCTCGATGCGGTCGGCAAGGGCGGCGCGGATATCGACTTCGCCGACCGGCACGGCGGCGGTGATGCGGGCGTTCTGCGCCTTGCCCTGCAGGTCGGCGACCACAAGCCAGGTTTCATTGGCGAGCGGATCCGCGGCATCGACCATGGCGCCTGAGCCGTTGGCGAGCACGAAGCGGCCGCGCTCGCCGCGCGCCCTTGCCACGCGATCCGGCCAGGCATGGATGAGGATCGAGCCGGCGCCGGCCGGCGCGTCGCTTCTGTCTCCGCCAGCCTGCCCGGCCAGACGCTCCGCCAATTGCCGCGCGGCATTGGCGCGAGGGGATTTCTCGCCACGAAACCGGATCAGACGCCGCTCCAGATCGGCGCTGTCGCCGCCCAGCCCACGCTCGGTCAAAAGCACGGCCAGCGTCGCTGCTTCGAGCGGGTGGCCGCTCTTCGCCGCTTCGGCCACCATATGCGCCAGCCGCACCGGCAGCGCCAGCTTGCGCATGGCGGCGCCCGCCTCGGTCAACCTGCCGGCATCGTCGATGGCATGCAGCGCCTTGAGCAGCACCCTCGCCTCGTTGAGAGCGGGCGCCGGCGGCGGATCGAGGAACGAAAGGCTCGACGGATCGGCGACACCGAAGGCGGCGCAGTCGAGCAGCAGCCCAGACAGATCGGCCTCAAGGATTTCCGGCGGCGTGAAGGCGGGAAGCGACGCGGTCTGCTCGGCCCGCCACAGGCGAACCGCCACGCCGGCCTGAGTGCGGCCGGCGCGGCCGGCGCGCTGGTCGGCCGAGGCCTTGCTGACGCGCACGGTCTCCAGGCGGGTCAGACCGCTTGCCGGTTCATAGCGCGGCAACCGCGACAGGCCGGAATCGATGACGACGCGCACGCCGTCGATGGTGATCGAGGTCTCGGCGATCGAGGTTGCCAACACCACCTTGCGGCGGCCGTCCGGCGCCGGCCTGATCGCCTGATCCTGCGCCCTGTTGTCGAGCTGGCCATAGAGCGGAACGATGTCGGTGTCGGCCGCGACGTTGCCCGCGAGCCGCTCGGCGGTGCGCTCGATCTCGCGCTGTCCGGGCAGGAAGGCAAGCACGCTGCCCGGCTCGCCGGCCAAGGCCGCGCGCACGGCTTTGGCCATGGCGTCCTCAATCGCGACTCCGGCTGGCCGTTCTTCGTAGCGGATCTCGACCGGATAAGCGCGACCCTCGCTTTCGATCACCGGCGCCTCCGACAAAAGCTTCGCCACGCGCGCGCCGTCGAGCGTCGCCGACATGACCAGCAGACGCAGGTCCGGCCGCAACGCGCCCTGCACGTCGAGCGCCAGCGCCAGGCCGACATCGCCGTCGAGCGAGCGTTCATGGAATTCGTCGAAGATCACCGCCGAGACGCCGGGCAGCTCCGGATCGTCGAGAATCATGCGCGAGAGCACGCCTTCGGTGACGACCAGGATCTTGGTACGCGCCGAGGTGCGGTTCTCCATGCGCATGGCGTAGCCCACCGTGCCGCCGGGCTCCTCGCCCAGCAATTCGGCCATGCGGCGCGCGGCGGCGCGGGCGGCGAGCCGCCGCGGCTCGAGGAGCACGATCCGGCCCTCGCCGAGCCAAGGCGCGTCGAGCAGCGCCAGCGGCACCAGCGTCGTCTTGCCGGCGCCGGGCGGCGCCACCAGCACGGCGCTGCTGCGCCGCGCGAGCGCTTCGCCGAGTGCCGGCAGCACGGCTGTGACCGGAAGGTCCGGCAAGGGTTTCGTCGTCATTTTGCCCGCATATCAGCGGTCGCGGTCGCCGTGCAACGTGTCGGGCCCATGCAGGTCAAAGCCGCGCACGCGTAAACGGGTTCCAGCGCACTGTACCAAGCCGCACTTCCTCGCGCACCATGGTGAGGAGGCCTGAGGCGCCGACGACTGCGAGACCGACCAGCGTCATCGCGTCGGGATATTCCCTGAAGAACATCGCGCCGAGAATAACCGCCCAGACGATCTGCGAATAATGCGTCGGGGCGATGCGATTGGCCGGGGCGTATTTGGCCGCCAGGAGATGCAGCAATTGGCCGCCGGCGGTGAACAGGCCGCCCAGGACCAGCCAGCCCAATTGCCACAGATTGGGGAGCGCAAATGACGTCGCGACCGCGCCGACCCCGTTGAAGAGCAGGCCATAGCCGATCAGCGAGCCCAGCATGGTCGTGCGCTTTTCCTGCTGGGCAAGCGAGCGCATCAGGATGACGATGGTCGCCGCGACGAAGGCATTGGCGAAGGCGGCGAGATGGCCAAGATGCAATTCGCGGAAGCCCGGCCTCACCACCAGCATGACACCGGCGAAGCCCGCGACCACGGCAAGCCACCGCCAGGGGCCGACCTCCTCCTTCAGGATGACGGTCGAAAGCACGGTGACGAGCAACGGGGCCAGGAAGAGCAGCGCATAAACCTCCGCCAGCGGAATGCTGGTGAAGGCATAGACGCTGAGCACGCCCGAGGCGATGCCGGCCCAGGCGCGTGCCTGCACGGCCCAGGGCCGCCCGGTGCGCCAGAAATCGCGCCAACGCTCCTCCTTCGGCCGGGTGAAGAAGAGGAAACAGCCGGCAAACAAGGTCATGAAGAAGCCGATCTCGAAGACGGTGAACTGCCCGCCCAGACCCTTGATGACGGCGTCGCTGAACGAATAGTTTGCGTAAGCGAGAAGAGCGAGCAGGATTCCGTTCGGCACGATTCCATTTCCGGGAGAAAGACGTGAAGATACTGGCGCTGGGGGCACATCCCGACGATATCGAGATATTCATGTTCGGTACGCTGGCCGCCTATGCCGCGCAAGGCGCAGAACTGACTTTCGCCATAGCCACCGATGGTGCCAGAGGCGGCATGGGCGACCCCAAGGCGCTTGCCCTCTTGCGGCGCAAGGAAGCGGCCAAGGCGGCGGGCCTGCTCGGCGTCGAGCCGCGCTTCCTCGACTTTCCCGATGGGGAGCTCGTCGCCGATGCCACGTTCATTGCGGCGCTGAAGGCACTGATCGGCGAGGCGAAGCCCGACCTCGCCATCACCCATGCGCCCTCCGATTATCACGGCGACCACCGCGCCTTGTCCGACGGCGTGCGGCTCGCCGCATCCTTCGCGGTGCCGGTGCTGCATGCCGATACGCTCGGCGGCACCGGTTTTTCGCCGACGCATTATGTCGAAATCTCGCATCATTGGGACATCAAGGCGAAAGCGATCCTCGCGCACCAGTCGCAGGGTCCGGAGCACTATGTGCACAGGGCGCGCCTTCAGAACGAGTTTCGCGCCGGACAATGCAACGGCGCACCCGGCGCGCTGGCCGAGGCTTTCCGCTTCGAGCCGATCTTCCCCTTCGCCGACATACGCGCGCTCCTGCCGCCGGCGCCGCCGATCCGGCCGGTGACGACAAGTCCGGGCCCCGCCAACGCGGCCAGCTGACGTCGGCAGCACGCAGGTCCGGCGATCATTTTCCAACGATTTCAATGACGCGTTTCGCCATGCTGCGGCGCAGCAACGAATTCGCTTGCGTTGTTTAGTAAAAAGCGCATCACTAAACAAATTACTAAACATCGGACGGCGCATTCGCCCGCCGTGTTTGGGCCCTCGGAGGAGCGAGGGTTGAGGGCTCTTGAAACCGTCATCCGGACGCGTTTCGCAAATGGGAGGTAAGGCATGAAATCGACCTTGAAACTGGCGTTGGGACTGGCCTCGGCGATCTTTGCGTCGACAGCCGTCTCGAACGTCGCGCATGCGGAAGACCTGACGCTGTGCTGGGCGGCCTGGGATCCGGCCAACGCGCTCGTGGAACTGTCCAAGGACTTCACCAAAGAAACCGGCATCGACATGAAATTCGAGTTCGTGCCGTGGACCAATTACGCCGACCGCTTCCTCAACGAGCTCAACTCGCACGGCAAGCTCTGCGACCTGATAATCGGCGACAGCCAGTGGATCGGCGGCGCCGCCGAGAACGGCCATTACGTGAAGCTGAACGACTTCTTCGACAAGGAGAAGATCAGCATGGACGACTTCGTGCCGGCGACCGTGGTCGGCTATTCGGAATGGCCGAAGAACACGCCGAACTACTGGGCGCTGCCGGCCATGGGCGACGTCGTCGGCTGGACCTATCGCAAGGACTGGTTCTCGCGGCCCGAGCTGCAGAAGGAATTCAAGGAAAAATACGGCTGGGACCTCGCCCCGCCGACCACATTCGACCAGCTGAAGCAGATCGCCGAATTCTTCCAGAAGCGGCAGATCGACGGCAAGACCGTCTACGGCGCCTCCATCTATACCGAGCGCGGCTCGGAAGGCATCACCATGGGTGCCATGGACGTGCTCTACAGCTACGGCTTCCAATATGAGAACCCGAAGAAGCCCTACGAGATGGAAGGCTTCGTCAATTCCGAGAAATCGGTGAAGGGGCTGGAATTCTACAAGTCGCTCTATGACTGCTGCACGCCGCCCGGCGCCTCAAACAGCTACATGGGCGAAGGTGTCGACGCCTTCAAATCCGGCCAAGTGGCGATGCACATGAACTTCGCCTTCACCTGGCCCGGTCTGCAGAAGGACGAGAATGTCGGCGGCGACAAGATCGGTTACTTCGTCAATCCGAAGGGTCCCGACGGCGACCAGTTCGCGCAGCTCGGCGGCCAGGGCATTTCGGTGGTTTCCTATTCCGACAAGCAGGAATCGGCGCTGAAATACATCAAGTGGTTCGCCAACAAAGACGTGCAGGCCAAGTGGTGGTCGCTCGGCGGCTATTCCTGCCTGAACTCCGTCGTCAAGGACCCGAAATTCCCGTCCAGCCAGCCCTATGCGCAGGCCTTCCTCGACTCGATGGCAATCGTGAAGGACTTCTGGGCGGAACCCAGCTACGCACCGCTGCTGCAGGCCTCGCAGAAGCGCTTCCATGACTATGTCGTGGCCGGCCAGGGCTCGCCCAAGGACGCGCTCAACGGGCTGGTCAAGGACTGGACGCAGGTCTTCCAGGACGACGGCAAGATGTAGGCTCCTCCCGAGCCCAACCGCAGCGTCCCGTGCCGCGCTTGGCACGGGACGCAGTTCAGATAAATTCCACAGTCGAGACTTACCCGTGACCGAAGCAGGACTTACCATGCTCGATCGGACTGCGGACAACGTTGCCCGGGCAACACCGGAACCGTTGGCCAAGAAGATCCGGGGCATCAGCGACAAGGGCCTCGCCTGGCTGTTCATCTCGCCGACGATCCTTTTGCTGTTGGCCATCAACATCTTCCCGCTGTTCTGGGCGATCTATCTCTCCTTCACCAATTTCCGCGCCAACCGGCCGAACGAGGCGGTGAAGAACCTTGGGCTCGCCAATTACCAGCGCATCCTCGGCGACCAGGACATCTGGATCGCCATGCAGACGACGGCGCATTTCGTGTTCTGGACGATCCTCTTGCAGACCGTCATCGGCTTCACGCTGGCTTGGCTGATCGACCGCAAGTTTCGCGGCCACGCCTTCTGGACCACCATCATCCTGGTACCGATGATGTTGTCGCCGGCGGTGGTCGGCAATTTCTGGCGCTTCCTCTACGAGCCGCAGATCGGGCTGTTTTCCTATGTCGTCTCATTCGTCACCGGCATTCCGCCGACGAATGTGCAGATGCTGTCCAATGTCGAGCTGGCGCCGTGGGCGATCATCATCGTCGACACCTGGATGTGGACGCCTTACGTGATGCTGATCTGCCTCGCCGGCCTGCGTTCCATTCCCGAATACATCTATGAGGCGGCCGAGGTCGACCGCGCCTCCAACTGGCGGCAGTTTTGGTCGATCACGCTGCCGATGGCGCTGCCCTTCATCATGCTGGCGGTGTTGTTTCGCGGCATCGAGAATTTCAAGATGTTCGACATGGTCAACCTGCTCACCGGCGGCGGACCCGGCTCGACCACGGAAGTCGCCTCGATCACGCTGAAGCGGCAGGCTTTCGAAAGCTGGCGCACCGGCTATTCCTCGGCCTTCGCCATCATCCTGTTCGTTGCGGTGTTCGGGCTGGCCAACATCTACGTCAAGGCGCTCAACAAGGTGAAGCAGAGATGAGCCTGACCACTGCTCATTCCGTCGTTGCGCCCTCGTCGAACGCGAAGCTGATCGCCGGCACGATCATCATAGCCTATGCGCTGATCTCGATCGTGCCGCTGTTGTGGATCTTCGCCACCAGCTTCAAGACGCCGCCGGATTCGATCGCCTATCCGCCCAAGATCGTCTTCCAGCCGAGCATCGAGGGCTATTGCAACCTGTTCACGACCCGCACAAGGCAGACGCCTGACTATATCAAGTCGCTCGGACCGGCGACCGGCTTCTGCGACGAGACCGTGCGCAAGCGCAACATGGTGATCGCCGGGCCGTCGAACTTCCTGCCGCGCTTCGTCAATTCGCTGATCATCGCCTTCGGCTCGACCTTCTGCGCGGTGTTCCTCGGCACGCTCTCGGCCTATGGCTTCTCGCGCTTCAAGGTGCCTCTGGCCGACGACCTTTTGTTCTTCATCCTGTCGACGCGCTTCATGCCGCCGATCGCGGTGGCGATCCCGATCTATCTGATGTACCGCGAGCTCGGCCTCTCCGACACCGCGCTCGGCATGATCCTGCTCTACACCGCGGTTAACGTCTCGCTGGCTGTGTGGCTCTTGAAGGGCTTCATTGACGAGATCCCGCGCGAGTATGAAGAGGCCGCGATGATAGACGGCTACACCAGGCTGCAGGCCTTCTGGCGCACCGTGCTGCCGCAGGCGACCACCGGCATCGCCGCGACCGCCATCTTCTGCCTGATCTTTGCCTGGAACGAATATGCGTTCGCAGCGCTGCTTACTTCCGGCACCGCGCAGACCGCTCCGCCCTTCATCCCGACCATCATCGGCGAAGGCGGCCAGGACTGGCCGGCAGTGGCGGCGGGCACGACCATCTTCCTGGTGCCGATCCTCGTCTTCACCATCCTGCTGCGCAAGCAGTTGCTGCGCGGCATCACCTTCGGCGCGGTGCGCAAATGACTAGTGTGGGAACAGGTCGACCCCCACTCCGTCGAGCTTCGCTCGACACCTCTCCCCCGATCGACGGGGTAGAGGAAGGGCGCGAACTTCATTCAGCCAGGCTCCCTTCCTCTCCCTCCGGAGGGGGGAGAGGTGGCGCTGCGAAGCAGCGACGGAGTGGGGGAATCACCTGGCAACCATTTCTCCCCTTGAACGGGAAGGAAGGGAGGAACGCATGAACCGCTCTGTTGCCTCCAAGCGCTCCTCTTGGCCGCGATGGGCAAGGCGCGGCTTGATGGAAAACATCGCGACCGCGATCATCGCGATCGGCTTTCTGATGCTGTTCCAGCCTTTCGCGCTGTCGCTCTACACCTATTCCTTCGTCACCATGCTCACCGGCACGGTGATGTTCATCATCGTCTCGAAATTCCCGGAATAACGATGGCCGAGATCCGTGTTCAGAACCTGAGGAAGGCCTTCGGCGCATTCGTCGCCGTGCAGGATTCCAACTTTGTCGTCGAGGACGGCGAGTTCTTCGTCATGCTTGGGCCGTCCGGCTGCGGCAAGACGACGACGCTGCGCATGATCGCCGGTCTTGAGCTGCCGACCGGCGGCAAGATCCTGCTCGGCGGCGAGGACGTCACCATGCGCCGGGCGCGCGAGCGCGACATCGCCTTCGTCTTCCAGCTCTTCGCGCTCTACCCGCATATGAATGTGTGCCGGAACATCGGCTTTCCGCTTTTGGCGCAGGGCATGCCGTCGGCCGAGATCCGCGGCCGCGTCGAGGAGACGGCGAAGCTCTTGCGCATCGACCATCTGCTCGACAAGTCCGTCTCCGGCCTTGCCGGCGGCGACCGGCAGCGCGTCGCGCTCGGCCGCGCCATCGTGCGGCGGCCGAAATGTTTTCTCATGGACGAGCCGCTCGGCACGCTCGATACCGAATTCCGCGATTTGATGGTGCATGAGCTGCGCGAGCTGCACAACCGCATCCACGCAACGACGGTCTATGTCACGCATGACCAGATGGAAGCGATGTCGATGGCTGACAAGATCGCGGTGATGAACCACGGCGTCATCGAGCAGTTCGGCACGCCGCGCGAAATCTACGACCGGCCCGCAACCATGTTCGTCGCCGATTTCATCGGCTCGCCGCCGATGAATTTCCTGCGCTTCGGCGGCGGGCTCGCCAGGGGCGCGAAGGAGATCGTCGTGCAGGGCGCAAAGGTGGCGGTGCCGGAAGTCCGCGAGGACGTCGCGCCCGCCGACATGGCGCTTGGCATCCGGCCCGAGCATATCCGCTTCGACGACGGCTCGAAGCTGCGCGGCGCGATTTACGGCACCGAATATCTCGGCACCACGCAGATCGTTGCGGTCGAGACGGCCGACGGCATCATCAAGGCGCGGGTGCCGGCCGGCGTCCATCTCAGCCCTGGCGAACAGGTCGGGCTGGCGCTGAACGGTGCGCGGCTGTCGCTGTTCGAGAAGGGTTCCGGCCGCGCGGTCAGGACCGCCATGCATGATCAGGCAGCGGAGGCGCGCCATGGCTGATGTCCGTATCCAGGGCGTGACCAAGAGTTTTGGCGACACCGTCGCGATCAACGATCTCGACCTCGTGATCAAGGACGGCGAATTCGTCGTGCTGCTCGGGCCGACCGGCGCCGGCAAGACGACGACGCTGCGGCTGATCGCCGGGCTGGAACGGCCGGATAGCGGCACGATCCACATCGGCGGCCAAGACGCGACGGCGCTGTCGCCGGCCGAACGCGACACCGCCTTCGTCTTCCAGCAATATTCGCTCTATCCGCATCTTTCGGTGTTCGACAATCTCGCCTTCCCGCTGCGCTCGCCGGCGCGGCGGTTTCCCGAAGAGGCTGTGCGGCGGCGCGTCGAGGAAGTCGCGCGCATGGTGCGCATCGACCACAAGCTCGACAACCGCTCGACGAAATTGTCCGGCGGCGAGATGCAGCGCGTCGCCATCGGCCGCGCCCTTGTGAGGAAGCCCGCGATCTACCTGATGGACGAGCCGCTGTCCTCGCTCGACGCCAAGCTGCGCGCCGATCTCCGGCTCGAGCTCAAGCGCATCCAGTCCGAGCTCGGCGCTACCATGCTCTATGTCACGCACGACCAGATCGAGGCGATGACCATGGCCGACCGCATCGGCATCCTCGCCGACGGCATGCTGGTGCAGATCGGCACGCCGCGCGCGATCTATTCTGAGCCGGCAAACCTTCATGTCGCGGCGCGCCTCGGCCAGCCGGCGATCAACCTTCTGCCGGCCGGACTGCTGCCTGACGGCGGCGCCCCGACCGGAACGACGACGATCGGCGCGCGCACCGAGCATCTCGCGATCGAGAAGGCAGCGAACGGACATGCGGACGGCGTCGTCGACTGGGTCGAGCATCTCGGCGACCAGAACCACCTGCATGTGACGGTGGGGCCGAAGAAGCTGGTGACGCTCACCGATCCGGACACGCCTTTAGCCAAAGGGGATAAGGTGACGATCCGCTACATGGCGCCGCTCTATTTCGGCTCGGACGGGCAAAGATTGATGTAGCCGGCTCGCGCATAGATTTGCAAACCGATTGACGATCGCAGATACGGACTGGACGAAATTCATGAAGCACTTTTTCAACCGCAAGGACACGATCGTCACCGAGGCGCTCGACGGCTTCCTCGCCACGACGGGATCGGGCGCGCTGGCCCGCCTCGACGGCTATCCCGAGATCAAGGTCGTGCTGCGCGCCGAGTGGGACAAGACGAAAGTGGCGATCGTTTCGGGCGGCGGCGCGGGGCATGAACCCTCGCATGCCGGCTTCGTCGGCGCCGGCATGCTGACGGCGGCCGTCTCCGGCGAGATCTTCGCCTCGCCCAGCGTCGAGGCGGTGCTGGCGGCGATCCGCGCGACGACCGGCCCCGCCGGCTGCCTGCTGATCGTCAAGAACTATACCGGCGACCGGCTCAATTTCGGACTGGCCGCGGAAAAGGCGCGCGCCGAGGGCCTTGCGGTCGAGATGGTGATCGTCGGCGACGACATCGCGCTTCCGGACATCGCGCAGCCGCGCGGCGTTGCCGGCACGCTGTTCGTGCACAAGATCGCCGGACACCTGGCGGAAACCGGCCATGACTTGGCATCGGTTGCCGCGGCGGCGCGCGCGGCGGGCAAGGATATCGCTTCGCTCGGCATCTCGCTTTCCTCCTGCTCGATCCCCGGACAGGCGCATGAGGAGCGCTTCGGCGCGGATGATGGCGAGCTCGGCCTCGGCATCCATGGCGAGCCGGGCGTCGAGCGCATCGCGCTGCAGAGCGCCGGCGCATTCGTCGCTGTCATGGCCGAACGCCTCGCGGCGCGGCTCGATCCCGGCAGCCATTATGCCTTGCTGATCAACAATCTCGGCTCGGTGCCGCCGCTCGAAATGTCTTTGATCGCACACGCCGTCCTGTCGTCGCCGCTCGCCAAGGCCGTGACGCTGACCATCGGCCCCGGTCATCTGATGACGGCGCTCAACATGAACGGCTTCTCGCTGTCGCTGCTCAAGCTCGACGCGGAGCGCGAGGCGGCGCTGCTGGCGCCGGTCGGCCTGCATGCCTGGCTGCCGGCGAAGCCGGTTCGTCCGCCGGTCGTCATCGCGATGGCCAGGCCTGGCATGGGCACAGCCAGCAAGCCTGCCAGCCGCGATGCGGCCGCCGAGCGGCTGATCAAAGCCGTCTGCCAAAAGCTGATCGCGCTCGAAGAGCCGCTCAATGCGCTCGACGCCAAGGCCGGCGACGGGGATACCGGCTCGACGGTGGCGACGGGCGCGCGCAGCATTCTCGAGCGCATCGAGGCGCTGCCGCTCGCCGACAAGGCCGCGACCTTTGCCGCAATCGGCGATACGTTGGGCACGTCGATGGGCGGCTCCAGCGGCGTGCTGTTGTCGATCTTCTTCACCGCCGCGTCGCAATCGCTGGGCACCGGCGCGTCGCTCGGCAAGGCGTTGCTTGCCGGGCTCGACCGGATGACCTTCTACGGCGGCGCCAGGATCGGCGACCGCACGATGGTCGATGCACTGGAGCCCGCGCTGAAAGCCCTGGACGCAAGCGGGCCGGAAGCAGCGGCAGAAGCAGCGCGGCAAGGCGCCGAGGCGACCGCCGCGATGCAGAAAGCAAAGGCCGGGCGTTCCGCCTATATCGGCAGACAGCTTGACGTCGCGGATCCCGGCGCCTTCGCGGTCGCCGAAGTTTTCGCCGCCGTGGCGGCTCTGTTCGCCCCGGCATGAAGGACAGGAAATGGCCGCAGCCGATTTCTCCCGATTGATCGCGGCGGCGGCCGATACGATCGCGGCGCATGCCGAGGAGTTGACCGCGCTCGACCAGGCGATCGGCGATGGCGACCACGGGCTGAACATGAAGCGCGGCTTCGAGGCGGTGCGCGCCGAAGCGGACGCCTTCGCGGCAAAACCGCTGCCCGAGGCGCTGAAGGCCGTCGGCACCAAGCTGGTAATGACCGTCGGCGGCGCGTCCGGGCCTCTCTTCGGCACGCTGTTCATGGCGCTCGGCAAGGAATTGCCGGCAGCACCCGATCGAAGCAGCTTGGCCGCGGCACTGGGCAAGGCGATCGAGGCGGTCGCGGCGCGCGGCAAATCGCAGCCGGGACAAAAAACCATGCTCGATGTGCTGGCGCCGGTGTATGAGGCATTGGCGCAGGGCAAGACGGCAAGCGAGATCGCCGACGTCGCCGACAAGGCCGCAGAGGCCACGGTGCCGATGAAGGCCTTGCGCGGGCGCGCCTCCTTCCTGGGAGAGCGCTCGATCGGGCATATGGACGCCGGAGCGCGCTCGACCGCGCTGCTGGTGCGCGCAGTCGCCGAAACTGTCGAGGGCATTTGATGAGCAATGTCGGTATCGTCATCGTGTCGCATTCGCCCCTGGTCGCCGAAGGCACGGCCGACATGGTGCGCCAGATGGTGGGCGACGAAGTGCCGCTTGCATGGTGCGGCGGAAACGGCCATGGCGGCCTCGGCACCAGCGTCGAAGCGATCATGGGCGCGATCGACAAGGCCTGGTCGGAAGCGGGCGTCGCTATATTGGTCGATCTCGGCGGCGCCGAGACCAACTCGGAGATGGCGGTCGAAATGATCGGCGAGCCGCGCTCCCACAGAATAGTCGTCTGCAACGCGCCGATCGTCGAGGGCGCGGTGATGGCGGCAACCGAATCCTCCGGCGGCGCCTCGCTCAAGGAAGTGGTGGCGACGGCGCATGAATTGTCGCCGTCGTGAACGAACGGGAACCGACTGAATGTCCGCATCCGCCGAAGCAACGGTCCTGATCACCCACGCGGTGGGGCTGCATGCGCGCCCTTCGGTGAAGTTCACCAAGCTCGCCAAGTCGTTCGCGGCCGAGGTGGAGGTGGCGGTGGCGGCCAACGGTCCCTGGTTCGACGCCAAGAGCATCGTCAAGGTGATGGCGGCCAAGGCGCCGAAAGGGACCATGCTGCATATCCGCGCCAAGGGCGACGGCGCGGCCCAGGCAGTGAAGGCGCTGGTCGATCTGGTGCAGCGTGACTTCGACGAGGGCGCGGATCATGCCCGGTCCGCTTGAGGCCGATCTGAATGTCGCCAGGCCCGCAAGGAATGCGAGCCATGCGGGTTGAGGGTATCCCCGCCTCTCCCGGCTACGCCGAAGGCCCGCTGTTCGACCTCGACCAGCCTCCGGCGAGCTACAAGGGCAAGGCGACCGCCGAGGAAGAACAAGCCGCATTGGTGAGCGCAATCGGCAAGGCCGTCGGCCGGCTGGCGGCGCTGGTCGAAACCGCCAATGGCGACGCCGCCGGCATTCTCGAATTCCACATCGCCATGCTGGAGGACGACGCGCTGAGCGGTCCGGCTTTGGCGGCGATCGGTTCCGGACAGCCGGCGGACGCCGCCTGGCGCGCGGCGCTGGACAGCGAGATCGCCGGCTACGACGCGTCGGACCAGGACTATTTCCGTGCCCGCGCGGCGGATTTGCGCGACATCCGCGACCAGGTGCTGCGGGCGTTGAGCGAGGACAGCGAGGCCGCGACACCGCCGGGCGCGATCCTTTATGGCGACGACATCGCGCCGACGCGCTTCCTCGAAACCGACTGGAGCAAGGGCGGCGGCATCGCGCTCAAGCGCGGCAGCACCGCCAGCCATGTCGCTATGCTGGCGCGCTCGCACGGCGTGCCGATGGTTGTCGGTCTTGGCGGCGAGGGTGAAACGCGCACCGGTGTCGCGCTGCTCGATGCCGAACGCGGCGGAATCGTCATTTCGCCCTCGCCGGCCGAGATCGAAGCCTTCCGGCAGTCCGCCTCCACCTTCGCCGATCGCCAGGGCGCCGCGCGGACATTCCTGACGGAACCGGCGGTGACCAAGGCCGGCACCTCCGTGCGCGTCCAGGTCAACATCGCCTACCCTTCCGATGTCGACGGCATCGAAATCGAAAGCTGCGACGGCGTCGGCTTGATGCGCACGGAGTTCCTGTTCGGCAAGACATTGCCGGATGAGGAGACGCAATACCGTGCGTATCGCAACGTGCTGGAATGGGCAGGCGACAAGCCGGTGACCATCCGCACCGTCGATGCCGGCGGCGACAAGCCGGTGCCGGGTTTCACCGTCGAGGAAACCAACCCGTTTCTCGGCCTGCGCGGCATAAGGCTTTCGCTCAAGCGGCGCGACATTTTTCGCGTCCAGATACGGGCATTGCTGCGCGCCGCCATCCACGGCAATCTGAAGGTGATGTTCCCGATGATCGCCACGCCCGAGGAGTACAGCCAAGCCGCCGCGCTTTTCGCGGAAGAACAAGCCGCGCTTGCCGCGCAGGGCGTCGCGCACAAGCTTCCGCCGCTCGGCATCATGGTCGAGGTGCCGTCCGTCGCGCTGGCGCCGGAGGATTTCGCCGATGTCGCCTTCTTCTCGATCGGCTCCAACGACCTGACGCAATATGTGATGGCGGCGGCGCGGGACAACGCGGCGGTCGCGCATCTCAACTCCGTCCGCAACCCGGCGGTGCTGCGGCTGATCGCTGCGATCACGGCCTTCGGGCGGGAGAAAGGTATTGCGGTCAGCCTATGCGGCGACGCGGGCGGCGATCCGGCAGCCATTCCGGCCCTGCTCGCGGCGGGCTTGCGCGACCTGTCGGTCGCCCCTGCGCAACTCGCCATGGCCAAGGCGGCCATCGCCGACGTTGCGGTGTAGACGCGGCATGGCCAGGACCGAGAAGATATCGGAAACAGGCTCGGAAGAGGCGATCCGCGCCTATAAGACGATCCTGTCGCAGGTGATCGACCAGCGTCCGTCGGGTATGCGCCAGCGCCTTGCCGATGCGCTCGGCAAGCACCGCAGCTTCGTCACACAGATCTCCAGCCCGGCCTATTCGATCCCGATCCCGTCAAGGCACCTGCCGGCCATCTTTTCCGTCTGCCACTTCAGCCAGGCCGAGCGCGACCAGTTCATGGCCGCCTATCACCAGGCGCATCCCGGCAAGGCGCCCGCAGCCTCGGGGCCCCGCAAGACGCGCCACGTCTCGCTCATCGTGCCGGATTTCGGCGACGACAGGCAGAACGCCGCGCTCGACCGGGCGATCAACGAATTCATCCAGAAAATAACCAGCATCGCCGGCAAGGGCAGCGGCTGAGCAAGAGCAATTCCAGGAAAAGTGTCCAGCGGTTTTCCGTTCGGAGTTGCGTAAACTAAGACGTCGGGAGGACTGCCATGAAGAAATTCATCAACTCGGTGGACACGGTCCTGACCGAGAGCCTCGATGGCTTCGCCGCCGCCCATGCCGATATCCTTGTGCTTGGCGACGAGCACAAATTCATCCGCCGCAGGGCGTTGAAGCCGGGCAAGGTGGCGCTGATCTCGGGCGGCGGCTCCGGCCACGAGCCGCTGCATGGCGGTTTTGTCGGCCACGGCATGCTGGACGCCGCCTGCCCCGGCCAGGTCTTCACTTCGCCGACGCCCGACCAGATGCTGGCCGCCGTCGAGGCCGTCGATACCGGCGCCGGCTGCCTGTTCATCGTCAAGAACTACGAAGGCGATGTGATGAATTTCGACATGGCGGCAGAGATGGCGGACGGCGTGCTGCAGGTGGTGACCAATGACGACGTCGCGGTCGAGAACTCGTCCTACACGACCGGACGGCGCGGGGTGGCCGGCACGCTGGTGGTGGAAAAGATCGTCGGCGCCGCCGCCGAGCAAGGCATGCCCCTGCCCGCGCTCAAGGCGCTGGGCGACCGCGTCAATGCCGCGACGCGCTCGATGGGCGTGGCGCTGACCAGCGGCACGGTGCCCGCCGCCGGCAAGCCGACCTTCGAGATCGGCGACGGCGAAATGGAATTCGGCGTCGGCATCCATGGCGAGCCCGGCCGGCGGCGCGACGCGCTGAAGAGTGCCGACGCCATCGCCGAGGAGGTCTGTGCGGTGATTGCCGGCGACCTCGGCGATCGCGCCAAAGGACCGGCGCTGCTGTTCGTCAACGGCTTCGGCGGCACGCCGTCCATGGAGCTTTATCTGATGTACAACAGCGCCCGCAGGATGTTCGAGAGGCAGGGCGTGACGGTGGTCCGCTCGCTGGTCGGGTCCTATGTGACCTCGCTCGACATGGCGGGATGCTCGATCACGCTGACCATGCTGAATGACGAAACATCAGCACTATGGGACGCGCCGGTACACACGGCGGCGCTGCGCTGGGGAATGTAGCCGGCTTCAGCAAACCGAGCCCGAACGCCTCAAAACGTCGGTGACGCCACGGCCACCACGCTGGACAGTTTTCCAGCCTTGCGCAGCAAAGGCGCCTCATATTTCTTTTTCGTCATTTCCAACACCCTCCGGATCAAATCCAGAGAATGGACGATCCGCGCGCAAAGTCAAACTCACAAGCCGGCTGTGCCGCCGCGCACTGGTTTCCAGCGTGATTTTCTGCAAGCATGGGCTTGTTCCTGTCATTCGAACGCCGTCCGGGTTGATGCTGCCTTCTCTTGCGCCTGCCGATGAAAAGCTGCTGCTGACCTTTGCCGACCCCGAAGCACTGCCTGCTGTCGGCCGGGATATTGCAGCCGCAACCCTGCTGGCGCTGCTCGTCAACGCCGAGTTCCATGGTGTGCTGCCAATCATGCTGCGCAAACTCCGGCAAATCGGCGACGCTCAACTGCCGCAGGACGCAGCCTTGCAGCGGAAGTTGTCGGAGTTGCGCGACGAGGCGACGATGGCGACCGGCCAATCGATGCTGTTGCAGTACCACGGCGACCGCATCATGAAGGCGCTGGCGGCAAAGGGCGTGCCGGCCCGGATCGTCAAGGGACCGGTGTTCGCGCGCAAGCTCTATAGCCAAGTTGCGGACCGTCCCTTCACCGACATCGACATTCTCGTCGACCCCGCCAGCATCGATGAGGCCAACAAGACCATCGGCGAATGCGGCTTCGAGCTCGGCAGCGACGAGGCCGAGTCGCACGAGCTGCAGGAATTCAAATGGCTGGAGAAAGAGAACTCCAGCCTGCTGATCGAATTGCATGGCAATCTGGTGCACGACACCGGCATGCGCAGACGCCTGTCGCTTGGCTTTCGCGAGTTGCAGGCGATCGACGGCGGCGAAACCGACACACCGGCCGCGCTGCTCACCATCGCCATCGTCCATGCCGCCGGCGGCCACAAGTTCCACCGCCTGCAGCTCTGCGTCGACGTGCTGCAAGGCGTGCGGGCGCTGAAATCGTCTCAAGAGGAAGCGCGGCTGCTCGATGCCGCCCGCATGACCGGCATCGAGCTCGAGCTGGCCACGGTCCTCAACGTCACCGGACGTCTGTTCGGCGCGCCGCGCGCGATCGAGCTTGCCGACCGCATCAAGCCGGACCTCTCGATACGGTTGGCGAAATGGCTGATCACCGGCAACATGCTGCTTCGGGTCAATTCGCGCGAAAAGCTGCGCTCGCGCCTCAGCCGTGATGCCTTCCGCTGGGTGCAGAGGCTGGCGCGGCCGCGACCACATCCAGCCTGAGAGAGGAAACT
This sequence comes from Mesorhizobium sp. B1-1-5, assembly GCF_006443065.1. Taxonomy (NCBI): domain Bacteria; kingdom Pseudomonadati; phylum Pseudomonadota; class Alphaproteobacteria; order Hyphomicrobiales; family Phyllobacteriaceae; genus Mesorhizobium; species Mesorhizobium sp. B1-1-5. The sequence goes on from NZ_VFWS01000043.1 coordinate 17,773, forward strand.
CACTCCCACTAAATCTCGACCGCAGCCTGGATCAACGCAGCCGCATCCGGGGGCCTTGCGCCAACTTCCAGCGTGAAGGTCGGAACCGCCTTCACCAGCGTCGCGATCGTCGCCATGCGCCTTTTCTGCAGCGACAGCAGGCCGGTCATGCCGGTCCTTACATTGTCGGTGGCCAAAGCCACCATGGCGTCTGTCCTGGCCATCGGCAACAGCCGGGTCTCGGTGTCTGCCGAGCGTGCAAGGTGCAGGAGCGCCGCGACGGGCCTGGCGCGCACATCCTCGACACGGATGATTTCGCCAAGGCGGTCCAGCGAAACGGATTGCTCGCCCTCGGCGTCCCACTTCTCGCCCAGGCAGGGCGCGACGAAGGGCAGCATCGCCGCCGTGTTGCGGTGGACCTTCACCTTGCGCGGCATGCCCCAGGCCGTGATGCCCTGCGCGCTTGCGTCGAGGATCATCACGTCGTCCGAGCAGAGGCCGAAGCCCCGCGAGGCAAGCGCGAGCGATGTGGTCGACTTGCCCGTGCCGCTTGGCGCATGAATGAGAACCAGGGCGTCCTTTCCAGGCAAGGTGAGACCCGCGGTGTGCAGCATATGCTGGCCGTCCGCGTCGAGTGCTGCATCCAGCACCATCATCAGCAAAGTCCACTTGATCTTGCTGTCGGGATGAAGACGGATTTCGGCCCGGCTCTCGCCGTCGTGGATCGACAGCGTCTGCTGGCCCGGAAAGACGAGATGGAAGGCGCGTCCGGCGTCGATCATGCGGCAATGGCCATCCAGCGGCACTTCGCCGTCGAAAGCCAGCTTTCCTTCGGGGTTCTCGTGCAACTCAAGCGTTTCGACAATGTCGACGCGAAAACCGGGCTGGACAGGCTCGTTCATACGCAGGGCGCCGAGCATCAGGTCGAAGCTCGGCCACAGATCGGCACGCGCGGCGGTGATGCCTATGACCTGGCCGTTGAGATCATAGCGGAAGGTCTGGTTGCTCAAGCGGCTGGCGCCTTCATGCTGGCGGGGTGGCGGTAGATCTCCACCATGCCGGGCTGGCTGTCGCTGATCACCGGCGTGCCGTCGAGGCAGACCCAGCAATGCGCCGACAGGCGAGGCTCGTGCATCGACTTGGCGTCGACGCCGAAACGCAGCTCTGGATCAAGACCGGCCATGCGCAGAAAGCGGAAGCCGAGCAGACCTTCGCGAAGGCATCTGCGGTCGCGCATCAGCCAGGGGCGTCGCACCGTCCGCTTGACGCGATGGACGATGTAGGTCCAGGGCAAGTCGCGATAGGGTGCGGGCGACTGCAGCGGGGCCAGTTTCAACACGCTTTCGAAATCGCGCCGGCCGACCAGCACCGGCATCAGCCGGGCGCTGAGCCACAAATGGACGCGAAACAAGGCGCGCAGGACCGGTCCGTCGGCCATCACGCGTCCGGGTCGGCGAGGATGCCTTCAGCCACCAGCTCGGCGGCCAATTCGGCCATATCCTGATCGAGCGTTGCCTTGTCGACCTCGAATTCCTCCGACAGCAGATCGACGATCTGGTCGAGCTTGCGCGCGCCGTTCACCTTGTCGAGAAAAGCCTCGGTCGTATCGTTGCAGGTGTAAAGCTGGCCGCTGCGCGCCAAAAGCACGACCGCGCCATCGCCGACATGCTGCACGGACGCATCGTCCGCCATGCGCAGCACCGTTTCAGAGCCGATTTCAGCCATCCGCCCGCTCCCTTCGCTAGAAGAGCAATTAGCGCGGCGCCGCGAGGCTGTCCATCGCCCTGCATGGCGAAGGGGGACGATCGACCCTCCAGGTGTCTGCCCGCTACCGGGCGAATATTAGCGAAGTCTTGCCTTGCTTCCCCTAAGTAAGCTATGAGTCCGCCGGGCTTTGGGGAGTGATCTGTATGCGTTACAATTGGGAACGGGCTCCGACGGCGTTCGAGCGCCATCGGAAGGCGCTTGCGGCGGCCATCCTGATCGCCGGCGGCGTCGGGCTGATGCTGGCGGCGCTGCCGCTTTAAGCCGGCTGATATCTCGGACCGTGACGGCGACGCCTCCACCGAAGGCGCCGAACAGAGACGTTTGCCGGCGATGTCGACCAAAATGCAGGAAGACATGGCCGCCACGCGCGGCTTAGTCTATGGCAGGGCGGCAGAACGTTTCTTGGGAGGAAGGCGGATGGCCTCACGCTATCACGAAGTCTATGAGGGCTGGAAAAGCGACCCCATAGGGTTCTGGGCCGAGGCGGCGAAGGCGATCGACTGGTATAGGCCGGCCGAAAAGGTCTTCGATCCGGAAGCCGGCGTCTATGGACGCTGGTTCACCGGCGCCACCTGCAACACCTGCCATAACGCGCTCGACCGCCATGTCGCCGGTGGCCGCGCCGACCAGCTGGCGCTGATCCATGACAGCGCGATCACCGGCACGATCCGGACATTCACCTATGCCGAATTGAAGCGCGAGGTCGTCGCGCTGGCTTCGGTGCTGAGGCATCGCGGCATCGGCAAGGGTGACCGCGTCATCATCTACATGCCGATGGTGGCGGAAGCCGCTATCGCCATGCTCGCCTGCGCGAGGCTAGGCGCCGTGCATTCGGTGGTGTTCGGCGGCTTCGCCTCGCACGAGCTCGCCACCCGCATCGACGACGCCAAGCCGAAGCTGATCATCACCGCCTCCTGCGGCCTGGAGCCAGGCCGTGTCGTCGCCTACAAACCGCTGCTCGACAAGGCGATCGAGATGTCGAAGCACAAGCCTGACGCCTGCCTCATCCTGCAGCGCGAGCAGCTGCGCTGCGAGATGAAGGACAATTACGACTTCGACTATGCCGATGCGGTTGCGCGCGAACGCGCCGCCGGCGCCAATGTCGATTGCGTGCCGGTTTTAGCCACTGACCCGCTCTACATCATCTACACCTCCGGCACGACCGGCCAGCCGAAAGGCATCGTGCGCGACAATGGCGGCCACATGGTCGCGCTGAAATGGACCATGGACCACGAGTTCGGCGTCAAGCCGGGTGAAGTGTTCTGGGCGGCTTCCGATGTCGGCTGGGTGGTCGGCCATTCCTATATCGTCTACGGGCCGCTTTTGCATGGCTGCACCAGCGTGCTGTTCGAAGGCAAGCCGATCGGCACGCCGGACGCCGGCACCTACTGGCGGGTGATCTCGCAGCACGGCGTGGTAGCGCTGTTCACCGCGCCGACCGCCTTCCGCGCCATCAAGGGGCAGGATCCCAGGGGCGAGTTCGTGCCGAAATACGACCTGTCGAAGTTCCGCACGCTGTTCCTTGCCGGCGAGCGCGCCGACCCCGAAACGATAAAATGGGCGGAGCAGAAGCTCGACCGTCCCGTCATCGACCATTGGTGGCAGACCGAGACCGGCTCGCCGATGACGATCAATCCGGCGGGGCTCGGGCTTTTGCCGGTGAAATACGGGTCGCCCGGCGTGCCGATGCCGGGCTACGACATTCGCATCCTCGACGATGCCGGCCACGAGGTGGCGCGCGGCACGCTCGGCAATGTCGTGGTCAAGCTGCCGCTGCCCGCCGGCTGCCTGCCGACGCTGTGGAACGCCGACGCCCGTTTCCGCCAGGCTTACCTCGAGGAGTTCCCCGGCTACTACAAGACGGCCGACGCCGGCATGATGGACGAGGACGGCTACCTCTATGTGATGGCCCGCACCGACGACATCATCAACGTCGCCGGCCACCGGCTCTCGACCGGCGCCATGGAAGAGGTGCTGGCGGCCCATCCCGATGTCGCCGAATGCGCGGTCATCGGCATTGCCGATGCCATGAAGGGCCAGGTGCCGCTCGGCTTCGTGGTGCTCAATGCCGGCGTGTCGCGCGATAGCGGCGCGATCGAAAGTGAGGTTGTAGGGCTGGTGCGCGAGCGGATCGGCCCGGTTGCCGCCTTCAAGACCGTGGTGACGATCAAGCGGCTGCCCAAGACCCGTTCCGGCAAGATCCTGCGCGGCACGATGCAGAAGATCGCCGACAAGGAGGAATGGACAATGCCGGCGACGATCGACGATCCGGCGATCCTGGACGAGATCACGGCGGCGCTGAAGGGACGTGGCATCGGGGTGTAGTCGCCGGCAGACGGCCGCGTTAAGGATCAATTCACCAATTTGTCCCGCACTGCAATCGCTTATTGTGCAATGCAGCAATAAACTTTAAAGTTTGCGTGGGGGGCCATACCGAAGGTACGGCATGGCCCAGCACAAGACGACATTCGGCGGCGTCGACATACTGCGATGCCTGGCTGCCGTCATGGTGATGTTCTATCACTATATGGCGGCTGTCGCGCTGATGGCGTTGTCGCTGCGCCCCGACTTTTCCTGGCCCGGCTGGCGGCGGATCGGGCTGATGACTATCCGCTCTATCTCTTCCATGATGTCGTCGGCGCGGCGATGCTCGGCGCCCTGATGCGCGCCGGCGTGCCTTATCTGGCCGCTATTGCGACCGAGGCCGAGCCGCGCATCCGGCTGCTCTTGGACCACACGCTGTTCCGCTATCGGTTGAAGGTCGCCTGACGACGCGACTGCCGATCGCGCGCCGGTGTGGAATTGTTTGCATTCGGCATGATATCGAGGCGCAGATCAGTGCAAGTAGCCGAGCCTCAATCCGTGAATCTTTTCCAACGATCGAGACGCCCTCGACCCGCGCCACGCGAGCGCCTCGTCATGGACATGCGCGACATGGTCGTCTACGTGATCGGCGACGTGCATGGCTGCCACGACGAACTGCGCGCGCTGGAGCAAAAGATCCAGATCGATGCGCAGCGCTTCCGCGGTCGCAAGATCATCATCATGCTGGGCGACTATATCGACCGCGGGCCGCAGTCGCGGCGCGTGATCGACCATCTGATGGCGCCGCCGCCAAAGGGCTTCCAGCGCATCTGCCTCGTGGGAAATCATGAAGTCGCGCTGCTCCTCTATCTGGACGGTCATCTCTCGCGTGAAACCTGGCTCGGCTATGGCGGCCGCGAAACCCTGTTCTCCTACGGCGTTGACCCTGACCGGCTGATAAGCCTCTACGGTTCGAGCGAGCAGGCCGATGCGCGCATACGCGAGGCCATCCCAGCCAGCCATGTCGACTTCCTGCGCACGCTGCCGGCGATGGTCTGCTCCGAGCATTTCGTCTTCGTGCATGCCGGCATCCGTCCCGGCGTGGCGCTCGAGGCGCAGGACGAGGGCGATCTGCTCAACATCCGCGAGGAGTTCTTCCAGGCGGCGCACCGTCTCGACCGCTGGGTGGTGCACGGACACACGATCGTGAATGTTCCGACACTCGACGGACGCCGGCTCGACATCGACACCGGCGCCTTTCAAACGGGACGACTGACGGCGCTTAGGATCGTCGGCAAATACGGCCGGCTGCTGTCTTCGCGGGATTAGGACGGTTCACGCTCCTAGAGCCGGATGATTTCAGGTCGAGTCGACCTGAAATCTGAATCCGGCTCTAAATCAAAGAGATAGAGCATGATGTCGTCCGAAAACCGCTCCACACTTTTCGGCATCATGCTCTAGGCTGAACCGCCCCCGATCTCTGTCTCTCCGAACGGAAACACGCCTCAGGCGGCCTGCTTGGGGCGCTGCTCCGATTTTTCCAGATAGTAGCTCGAATAGCGGTCGAAGAACCTTTCCGAGCCGCCGAGCGAGCCGTATTTCGCCAGCTTCTTCAGATCGACCTTGTTGAGCACCGCGCCGATCACCTTATTGGCGATATAGGGCTCGGATTCCAGCATCGAGCGCACCATGTTGCGGGGCGTGCGGCCCCATTCGGCGACCAGGACGAAGCTATCGACCAGCGGCGCGAAGGCCTTGGCGTCGACGACGGGCCCGAGCGGCGGCAGGTCGACGATGATGTATTCGAACGTCTCCTTGGCGTTTTCGATGAAGCGCCGCATGCCGGCCGAGCCCAGAAGCTCGCTGGTGTGCGAGAACTGGCCGCGCAGCACGGCGGGAATGATCGCCAGCTTGGTTTGGCGATCGACCTTGCCGACGGACTGCCAGGTCTGGCCGTTGACCACTGCTTCCATCAGGCCCTGCTCGGCCTCCATGCCGAGGCTGCGGCTCATGCCTGGATTGCGCAGGTCGCCGTCGATGAGCAAGGTCTTGGCACCGTTGGCCGCGAGCAGGCCGGCGAGGTTCGCGGCCACCGTCGACTTGCCTTCTCCAGGCAGCACCGAAATGACGCCGATGACCCGGCTGCCGCGGTCTTCCATCACCACGTCGAAGGCGATCTTGGCGTTACGCAGCGTCTCGGCGAACATCGAAGCCGGGGCGTCGATGCTGACGCGCATGCGCGCCCGTCTCTCAGCCGCGGAGAGGCTGGCCACCTTGCCGTCGGCCGGCAGGTCGTCGGCTTTGGTATCCTTCGCCTTGCCGCCGCCGATCGTCGGCAGATAACCGAGGAATTTCAGGCCGACGCGGTCGCGAACGTCCTCGCCCGTCCTGAAGAAACGCTCGTTGAACTCGTTGAGGCCGCCGAAGCCGGCGCCAAGCATCAGGCCGAGCACCAGCGAGAGCGCCAGCACGCGCAAGGTGCGCGGGCTGGAAGCCGCGAGCGGCATCGTCGCGTCGGAAATGATGCGGACCTTGCCGACCGGGAAGGATTGCTGCTGCGAAGCTTCCTCATAGCGGCTGAGGAAGGTCTGATAGAGCGTGGTGAGCGCCTGTGCCTGCTGGTCAAGCTCCTTGAGCTTCACCTGCGACTGGTTGTCGATCGAGCTCTTGCCGGCGGCGGTGGAAATCTTGTCGCGCAAAGCCGTTTCGCGCGCCTGCGCCACCTCGAAATCGTTGCGGTAGCTTTCGGTGAGCTGTTTCAACTGGCCGAAGATCTGCGCCGAGACATCGGCCTTTTCCTTGGCCAGCGCGACCGCTTGCGGGTGATCCTTGCCAAAATTCGTCTCGACGTCCTGCAGGCGCTTGGCAATGGCCAGATAGCGGGTCTTAAGCGCGATGATGACCGAGCTGCTCGGCTGGTCGGCGCCGATGGCCGAATCGTTGAAGGCGCTTTCGGAACCGCTTTCGACGATCGCCTTGTATTGCTGATAGCGGGCGCTGGCTCTGGCGGTATCAGCCTGGGCGACGATGAGCTGTGCGTTGAGATCGGCGAGCTGCTTGTCACTCAGGAGTTGTCCGTCGCTGTTGGCAGACAATCCATGTTCGGCCCTGAACTTCTCGACGGCCATAGCTGCCCGCTGAGAGCTTTCACGCAACTCCGTGAGCCGGCCCTGCAGCCACAAGGCCGCGCGCTCGGTGGCGTCGAAGCTGGCGTTGAGCTGGTCGGCCAGATAGGCGTCGGCATAGGCCTTGGTGATGGCCGTGGCGAGTGCCGGATTTGTCGACTGATAACCGATGCTGATGACGTTGGCACGGCCGACGCGATCCGCCAGCAACCCGGTCTGCAGCATGAGAACCGCGTAGTCGTGGGTCGCGGTCTTGATCATGGCTTCGCGCGTCGCCGCGTCGACATTCTCGATGCCGGGGAGCTCGCTTGCCGAGTTGCCGCGGAAATAGCCGACAATACTGCGCAGGAATCCCACACCCTTGGCCAAAGCCGACTGCGGCGGGCTCATGAAGTCCGGGTTTTGATCGAGCTTCAGCTTGTCGACCACCACAGACGCCAGCCGCGCTGAGTTGAGAACCTCTATCTGGCTGAGAATCGTCGCGTCCGTTTGCACCGTGGCGCTCGCCGCCGAGATGTCGTCGACGACTTTGTTCAGCCCTTCATCGATCAAAACGCTGGCGACCGCCGTATACTGCTTGGGCGTAGTCTGCAGATAGATGACGCCCAGGCACAGACCGATAATGGCGCAGACCGCCACCACCTTGGCCTGTCGGGCGGCCATGCCAAGCAGACGCTCGATATCGATGAAGTCTTCACCCTTTTCCGGATCGGTGCTGGGCAACGGCATCCTCTTGTCGAGGGGGAAGGTGGCATAGTTCATTTTCGGTCCAATTCCAGGTTGCAGGCGCTATCGGCCTTGGTAGATCGGCGTCGTGACCAGAAAAGACCGCGCAACGTTGCTGCCAGGATGCGCCGGGCCGAAAAGCCCGGGCGCTGGTGTGGCTGTCGCGCCATCGCGAAACCGCATATGCACCCGAAAGATGGGCATTATGCGGCTACTTCCCGGCGCTCATGCGACCGGACAAATTGCTGCAGCATCTCGAAGACAGGGCCCTTCATGTCGTCGCGCGCCAGGGCGAAGGCGATGGTCGCCTCGATAAAGCCCTCCTTGGAGCCGCAGTCGAACATGCGACCGTCGAAAGGCTGAGCGTAAAAAGGCTGGCTCTGCGCCAGGCGCACCATGGCGTCGGTGAGCTGGATTTCGTTGCCGGCGCCGCGCTGCTGATTGCCGAGCAGGGCAAAGATCTCCGGCTGCAGAACGTAGCGGCCGTTGATGTAGAAATTCGACGGCGCATTGGCCGGCGCGGGTTTTTCGACCATCGCCGTCACTTCGAAGCCGGATGCAACGTCGGCGCCGCGGCCGACAATGCCGTATTTGCTGGTTTCGGCCGGCTCGCAGCGCTCGACGGCGATCACATTGCCGCCGGTCCGCTGATAGAGATCGACCGTCTCGGCGAGACAGCCGCGCGCGCCGAAGGACACCATGTCGGGAAGCAGCAGCGCGAAAGGCTCATTGCCGATCACCTCGCGCGCGCACCATACGGCGTGGCCAAGGCCCTGCGGCGACTGCTGGCGGATGAAGGAGGTGGCGCCGGCCTCCGGCAGCAGGCTTTCCAGCGACTGCAACTGCGCCTTCTTGCCGGTCTGCTCCAGTGTGCCGATCAGTTCAGGGTGCAGGTCGAAATAGTCCTCGATGACCGCCTTGTTGCGGCCGGTGACGAAGACGATGTGCTCGATGCCGGCCTCGAACGCCTCGTCGACGGCATATTGCACGACAGGCTTGTCGACGACGGGCAGCATCTCCTTCGGCATCGACTTGGTCGCCGGCAGGAACCGCGTTCCGAGCCCCGCCACCGGGATGACTGCCTTCCTGACTTTCTGCATCTGCTCTTCCTTCTGAGAGAAAAGATTTCTACCTATCGCCGGCTATCAAATCGCCCGCATGCTTCATCTCCCCACCCCCACGGCGAACTTGCGCCGCAAGCCTTCTGAGCCGGACCGCGATCGGCATCGACATATGCCCGATGGCGGCCGGATCCCTGAGCGCCGCGCCAATCGCCTTGAGCGGCGCGCGTGCCTTGATGTGCTGAACCAGGGACAGGAACGACGCCGCCTTGCGCAAGCTGCGGCCACGCCTGGCGAAAGCCGCCTTTGCGTCGCTGTCCATGGGATATGCGGCCGCGAACACGGCATCGGCGCGCGTCATCGCCTCGACGTGATGCAGTTCGAGCACGCGCGAGATCGAGCCGGTGCGGATGTGGTAGGCATAACCGACGGTCGGCTCGACCGCGCAACGGCCGCCGCTGGCCAGCGCGCTTGCGAGCAGAATGTAGTCCTCGCCGATGCGCAGCTTCTCGTCGTAGCGCAGCTTGTTGTCGTCAAGGAACCGGCGCTGGAAGATCGGCTTGAGATAGCCAAAATTGAAGCGCGATTCGAAGACCAGATTGCCGGCGATGTAGTCGGCCAGCGAGATTTCGCGCAAGCCTTCGAGATAGCCGGCCGGGAACATGGTGTCGTCGGGCGTGCCGTCCTCGCGCACGACCTGCACATTGTCGACCGCAATCTGGGCGCCCGCCGCTTCGGCGCGGGAGATCATCGCGGCCAGGCGACCGGGAAGAACCGCGTCGTCGGAATCGAGCACCGCCACCCAGCGGCCGCGCGCCAGGTCGAGGCCGGCATTACGGGCGCCGCCCGGACCGCGATTGGCGGGCAGCGCCACCACCTTGACGATATCTTGCGGATAAGCGCGCGCTACATCCAGCGTGCCGTCGCTCGACTGGTCGTCGACGACGATGACCTCGACGGTCACGCCAAGTTGCGCGATCGCGCTGGCGATGGCGCGGTCGAGAGTGGCCTCCGCGTTGTAGGCGGCGATGACGAAGCTGACGTCAGGCTGCACGCTTGTTCCCTTGTTCTGGCGACGTGAGGCCGTATTGGCGGATTTCACGGACGCCGACCAAACCGCTGACGACACCAACGTGCATAATGCCGCGCAGCACGCTGCGGTTCCGCCGCACCGGGCTGATGGCGGTCAAAATAGCCATGCCGAAGCAGTAGGCAGCCTTGGCCGAAGCGAGCCCGACCTGGCCGGCGCGGCGCAACCCTCCGGCGCCGTGTCCTATCAGGTGGCCATGCGTCTGGCCGAAGCGGAAGCGCCGGCGGCGCAGCCAGTCGAACGCGGCCCTGGCACGCGGCACGACCTCGTCGACGAAGGCTTGCGGCGCAAAGGCGATGCGGCCGCCGGCCTTGACCATGGCGTCGAAAAACTCGGTGTCCTCGCCGCCGGTCTGGCCGCGCGCCAGGCTGAAGCGCCGGCCGCGAAGGCCCGCATCGGCCATTTTGAGCAAGACATTGCAAGTGTAGCCGGTGCGAATCTCGCCGCGCACCCAGACCGGCAATGTGGAGTGGAAGTCGCCCTTCTGCATCCAGTCCGGCGCGTCGGGGCGATAATGCGCCCGCACCGGACCGAGCACCGCCGCAGCGCCCGTGGCATCGGCCGCCGCCATCAATTCGACCAGCCAGCCGGGCGACGCCGTCTCGTCGTCATCGATGAAGGCAACGAAGTCCGACACGCTGGCGTCGAGACAGGCGTTGCGGGCAATCGAGATGTTGCGCGCCGGCGCGTGACGATAGCGGACCGGCAGCTTCAATTCCTCGGCCAATGCTTTCACCAGCTTCTGCGCGCCGGGCTCATCGTCATTGTCGGCAACGACGATGCCGATCTCGGCTCCCACCGGCTTCTCCAGCGCCGCGACGGAGCGCAGTGTGTCGGCCAGTTCCGGCCGGCGGAAGGTGCAGATGCAGATGTCGATCGAGCGGCCGGCCATCACGCCACCTTACGCTGCAATCGAGACGACAAAAGCTGCTGCCAGAATCCGACGGACCAGCCGAAATGCATGACCATCGCCGAGACGCCGGCCAGCGCTATGCCGGCGTTGCGCTGGCGTATCGCGGTGACCGCGCCGTAGCCGAGGCACACCGCCGCCCATAAGAGGAACGGCAGCGCCGCCAGCCAGTGGACGAAGGAAAACAGGGCGAGCAGCACCACGGGCGCAACCAGCAGCGGGATCATCTGCCGCAGCTTTGGCACCATGCGGTGCTTCAAGACGTTCCTGGCGCGACCGCGGCCATAGCCGAGATACTGGAAATAGAGGCTCTTCAGCGTCGAGCGTGGATAATAGACCATCTGCGTCCTGCCGCTCATCCAGATGCGGTAGCCGGCCTGACGCAGGCGGTAATCGAGCTCGGCGTCCTCATTGTGGCTGAAGCTCTCGTCATAGCCGCCGACATGCCTGAAGGCGGCGATGCGCATCAGCGCGTGATGGCCGTGATCGACCCATTCGCCTTCCGACATGTGCCGGTGCTTCGAGCCGCCGGTGCCGAGCTTGGAGTTCTGCGCCGCCGCGACCGCCTTCTGCACGGCGCCGGTGCCGGCGGTCAGCATCGAAACGACGACCGAATCGGCGCCGGTGGCGAGGGCCTCCCCGACCAGCCGGTCGCAGTAGTCGTCCGGATAGCCGCCATGCGCGTCGATGCGGATGAGATAGTCGGCGCCTTCGCCAAGGGCCGCCACCGCGAGATTGATGGCGGCGCTCTGGAGGCGCTTCGGATTGGCGAGCAGGATGACCCGGGGATCCTTCGCCACGATTTTTTCGACGATGGCTTGCGTGCCGTCTGTGCTGCCGCCGTCGGCGACGACGATGCGGCCGCCCAGCCGTGCCGCCGCGGGCCGCAATTGGTCGAGCAGGCCGCCGATATGGGCGGCCTCGTTGAGGCAGGGAATGACGATCAGGATCGATGAGGTGGACTGCACCATCGGTTTTTGTTCGCCCTGTTGCGCCATCACGCGGCCGCCTCCGTCGCAAAAGCCGAAGGCATGGCGGCGAGGCCGCGCAGCTTGTCAACGAAGGCCGCGCAGTCGCTGCGGTCGTAGCTCCAGGTCTTCGGATTGCGCGCCGACACGCGCGACTTCAGGCCGCGATATTCATCTTGATCCATCCGGCTCAGCATCGCCTCGAGGCTTTCGGGCGTCGCTTCGGGCAGGAGCACGCCGATATCCCGCTGCTTCAGGAACCTGCCGGTTTCGGTGTCCGCCATAGAGATCGGCACGGCGCCGAAGCGGCAGCCCTCGTAGAGGCGGTTGGGAAGCAGCCATTCGGAATTCTGGCCGGCCTCGAAAAAATCGATCGCCCAGGAGAAATGCACCTCGCCGTAGATGGCTGCCATGTCCTCCGGGTTGCGGTAGGGGCCGCGGAAGGAAAGCCACGGCTCAGCCTCGACGAAACCGTGAAAGTCCGGAAATTCGGACAAAGCCGGACGGCCCCTGAGTACGACTTCGAAACGGCCCGCCTGCCGACGGGTGAAATCGGCCAACAGCTCCAGCGAGCGGCGGCAGCGCAGCGCGCCGAACCAACCGATGCGCCAGGGCGGCGGCGACGGGCTGTCGTCCTCGACAGAATGCGCGGCGACAACGGATGCTGCCTCGAAATATTTGTTCTCGATCAGCTCGACAGGTGCGACGATCTGCCCGAAAGGCTCGAAATAATTGGCGACGAAGGCCGGCGAGCTCGTCACCAGAAGCTTCACGTCTCGCGCCAGATGGCGTTCGGCGCCACGCAGCGTCCTGCCGACGAAGTCATCGCGCAGCACCAGGCGATGGATATCGAGGCATTCATAGACGATCGGCACGCTCGCCCCGAGCGCGCCGTTGGCGCGGCGGGCCAGCGCCAGCATTTCGAGGTTGCGCGCGATGATGAGATCGGGCTTGGGCACGGCTCCCAGCTTCGCGCCGATCGACATGGCTGCCTTGGCGACCGCACTGAGGCGCTGCGCGAATCGGCCGTCGCGCGTCGCGCCAAGGTCGACAGGCTCGATGCCCTCGATCTCGGCGACCGGGCTGGTGGTGCGGCGGAAGCCCGCCAGGGTGACCCCGGCGCCGCCTGCCTTGAGCATCTGTATTCTCCGGCGCACCGCCGGGTCGGATACGTCATGCACAAGGTACAAGACATGCAGCATGTAACTCGACCGCTGTTGGGCCCACCCATCGGGGATGCTAGTACAGCTTTTGCTGCATCGCAACAATTTTGGTGCGGCGTAGCAAGCGCCCCGCACATTTTTTGTTGCACTGCAAAAATCATAAGCTACTCTCAGCCTGCTTGGCGTCGATCCGGATTTCGCGTTGGCTATCAGCGCGGAGCAGCACGCCAGATCGCGACGCGGATCGCGTGGCGGCACTCCGGCAAACATGCCGTTTTAACCGACGTGGCCTGCCACGGACGCGAAACGAGGTTCCCCATGAAAGTCGTGATCGAAAACACGGTGTGTCTGAACACTGGCGATGCCGCGATCCTTTTGGCTATCCGCCTTATTCTCAGATCGATCGTCGGCGGCGATGTGCAGTTCCTGGTTTTCGACAGTCAGCCCGACGTCGCGGCCAGGCTTTACCCGAAGAAAGATTACCCGGATCTCGAATTCCACAAGCTGCTGTCGGAATCCCTGTTCAGGGATCAGCATGGCGGCGGGATAAAGGGCCGGCTCAAGTCGATCTACAATCGGGGAGTCTTGCGCGCCTTACGCCGCTTTGCCCGAAACGGCGCCAACAGCGTGTTCTTCAGCAGAAGCGACCGCCACGGCCTTGAGGCCTATGCGAGCGCCGACCTGGTGGTGACGACAGGCGGAACTTATCTCGTCGAGAACTACGATCTTGAAAAGCGGCTCAATCAATTCCGCATCGATGCGATCTTGGGCAAGGACCCGATCTTCTTCACGCAATCGCTCGGCCCGTTCAACAAAAGCTACAATCGCCAGGAGCTAGGTCCGATCTTCGATCGGGCTCCGCTCATCCTGCTGCGTGACGAGCGGTCCAGAAATCACATACTGGATCTGGTGAAAGATCCGGGCAAATGCCATGTGGTCGCCGATGCCGTCTTTGCTCTGGCTGATACCGACAGGATCAAGAGACATCTCGGCAGCGCACCGGCGCCGACGGGCCGTGTCGCTATTTCCGTCCGCCATTGGAGCTTCGTCAGCGACGGCGAGGATGGCATGCGCCGCTATCTCAATTCGATCCGGGAGATCGCCACAATTCTTGTCAGGGACCACGCCAAGGAGGTGACCTTCATCTCAACCTGCCAGGGTGTGCCGGAATATGCCCATGACGACGCCAGGACTGCGCGGGCGATCGTGGCCGAACTCGACCCGGAAATCGCCGAACACGTCAATGTCGACGCCGCATTTCATACGCCCGACCAATTGATGGCGCTGGTGAAGGATTGCGACTTCGTCGTCGCCACGCGCATGCATATGATGATCATGTCGCTTTGCGTCGGCACGCCGGTGCTGCCGATCGCCTATGAATTCAAAACCAAGGAAGTCGCCAAGCGCATCGGCGTAGCCGACCTTCTGCTCGACATCGATACCGTAACGCCGTCGGAAGCAGCCGAAAAATTCGGCAGATTCATCGCCAGTCTTGATCACTATCGCCGGGCAAGCCTCGAGGCCGTGCTGGAAGAGCATGCGTCGGCAATGTCGGCAACCAGGCCGTTGTCCTCCTTGATAGGCAACCGCTTACCGAATGTTAGTGGCGACATTGGCAAGAGTGGCGAACAACGCCTTGCGCGACTGCGGAACAGCAAGCATGAGGGCCAAGGCGAACCCGTAGTTTAGGACAACCGCCACAAGGATCGTGAGCAGGTCCGACTGATTGGTCAGCAACGCCGGCAGCGACAGATACGAGAGCCAGGCGAGCAGGGACGAGACGATGAAGAGTCCCTGTATGCCCAGAAAATCGCCGGCGGTCACCGGGCCGACACGATGGATCAGGGCGGCAAGCACCGGGATGCGCAGCACGTAACCGCTGATGGCATAGGCAGCCGCGACGCCGATGGCGCCCCAATGCAGGCCGACGATGAAGGAGGCGACGGTCGTCAAAGACGAATAGATGCCCCAATGGAACATCGTCTTCGTCTTGCCCTGGCAGATGAATATCCACCCCGTGGTGCTCGATACGGACTGCATCAGGCCGGCGATGCCCAGCCAGGCGAAAATCGGCGCCACGGCCATCCAACGCTCGCCGAAGAGAAGCCTGACCACCTGCTCCGAAGTCAGTGTCAAGGTGGCAATGCCGGGCATGGTGATAACGGCCAGCAGCCAGTTTGTCCGGACATAGATGTCTCGAAATCGCTGCTTGTCCTCATGGATGCGGCTGAGCAGCGGCACCATGATACGCGTCAGCGGCTGGTTGATGTTCTGCAGCGGAAACAGCAGAAGCTTGTAGGCGCGATCATAGTAGCCCAGCTCGACCGCGCCGGAATATTTTCCGATGAGAATGTTGTCGAGGTTGCGGGACAGAAAATTGACCAGGTTGAAGCCCGTGAGGTTCGCGCCGAACCTGAATATGTCGGCGTCCACCTTGAGATTCGGCCAAGACGGCGTCCAGCGCGTCACCAACCAGCCGGCAACCAGCGCTACGACAGCTGACACAGCCGGACCCAAAACCAGAGACCAATAGCCAAATCCTAAATACGCCGCGGTTGCGGTGGCGAGCAGCCCCACGGCCGCGGTGATTGCGTCGTTGAGCGCAAGCTGCCCGAATTGCAGATGGCGGTTCATCAGGGCAAGCGGCACTGCGGCAAGACTGCCAAAAAGCAGCGGCGCGGCGGAAGCAAGTGTTATCCCCCACATTCGCTGATCGCCGTAGAAAGCGGCAATGGCGGGGGCCAGGCAAGCCACGACCGCCCCGGCGCAAAGGCCGACAACCGCGCTCAGCCAGAAGACCTGGTTGAGTTGCCGCTGATCGATCTCCTTGCGCTGGATGACCGCCTGCTGGAGGCCCAGATCCTGAAGCAGGCCGACGAAGGCCACGATCGGTCCCACGGAAGCCACCAGGCCGAAATCCTCGGGGACGAGCAGCCGGGCAAGGATGACGACCGAAAGAAACTGGATCGCTATCTTGAAGCCTTGCGCGCCGGCCGTGACCAGCCCGCCGCGCAAGGCAACGCGACCAAATTGCGGGGGCGGCGGATTGGCATTCATGTGACGGATCCGGTCTCCGCTAGCCGCGCGACGATCTGCGCAAAGCGTTCATTCAAGGTATCGGCATTGAAATCCGCCTCGACCTTCCTTCGAGCGGCAAGCGCTATCGGCTCGCACAGGCCCGGGTTCTCGGCGATCCAGGTGAGTTTGCCGGCAAGCGCGGCGACGTCCCGTTCGGGCACGAGGAAGCCAGTCTTGCGATCCTCGATCAGCTCCGGAATCCCCGAATGGTAGGTGCTGACAGCGATCAGGCCGCCGGCCATCGCCTCCATGAGCGCAACCGGTATTCCTTCCAGATCGCCGTCTCGCCCGACGACGCTCGGCAGAAGGAAGACATGGGCGTCGCGCAGGCGCTGCTTCACCTCGCCGTGCGGACGCGGTCCGAGGAAGGTCACCCTGTCGGCAATACCGAGGTCGACGGCGGTAAGCTTCAATTCCTCCAACAATTCCCCGCCGCCGATCACCGAATAGGTCCAGTCGCGGTGCGGCAGGCAAGCGAGGGCGCGAAGCGCATATTCGGTCCCCTTTTTCTCGGTCAGCCGGCAGACCGAGATGAAAGACAGCGTACGTCCCTGCCAGGAACGCCAGCGATATTCGATCTCGCTTGGGCGAATGCCCATATGGTGAACCGCGACTTGTGCCGATGCGGCACCGGCATCGATCAGGGCCTGACGGAAGAATGCGTTCACAGGGAGCTGGAGAGCCCCTTTTTCGAAAACGGGTCTGTACTGGTCCAGTGTGCCGTCATGCAACGGCCTGCCGACATCGGTGCCATGGAATATGGTCACCAAAGGCGCGGAAATCCTTCGCCGCTTCATGACGCGGGCGACGCGCAGGCCGTTATGGCCAAAATGCGCCACGATCACATCGACGTTTCGCAGCTTTTGTGCGTTGGCCAGGTCGATGAAGGTCGAAAGCTTGTCCCAAAATCTGCCGGACCATTTCCGGAGCAGTGAGCGGTAGCGATTCAGGCCACCCCACCAGGAAACGACAGGTCCGGGCAATGTCTGCCAACGTGCATCGTCCACATTGCTATCCTTGCCAAAAGCCATCTCGTTGCAGACGACGCTGACTTTCATTCCTCTTTCAAGGCATCCGGCAATCTGATCGAGCACGAATGTCTCGGACAAAGTGGGAAATTTATCGACTACGAAACAAATCCTCATCGGCAGGATGTTCTCGCCCAAATCAGGCTGGAGACATCGCCGGCAGGGCCTGACGCATGCGGCATGAACTTTGACTCCTGTCGGCGCAACCTATTGCAGGTTTTGCCGCATCGCAACATTTTTGGTGCGGTGCAACAAATCGGTTCCATCTCCTTGCTTGCAAGCTACGCAGCGCGCCGGACGCCCTGCCGGGCCGCCCTTTCGAGAAGATCAAGAAACACCACCAATTGCCGCGCGGGATCGAGTTCCGGGCGCTTGGAGAAGGCGAGGGCCGCAGCCGAAAGCCGTTCGTATTCCTGGCGATCGTTCCACAGGCTTTTCACCGCCGCGGCCCAGTCGGCGAGCGGGCCGTCGTAGTCGAGCACCACGCCGCCGGGACCGATGGCTTCGGGCAGGCCGCCGCGCCTCGATCCGACGACAGGGATGCCGCTGCAATGCGCCTCGGACGCGACGCGGCCCCAGGCTTCCTCCCATTTGCTCGGGGCAAGCAGGATCCTGGTGCGGCCATAGACCGTCTTCATGTCGTCGGTGCGGTTTTCCAGCGTGACATTCGAGAGCGGCGCGATGGTCTTTTCGATGCGGGCACGATGCTCGTCCTCCAGTTTCCAGCTCTCCACGAACAAGAAGGGAATCTCCGGGCAGGCGGCCGCAATCCTCACCGCCAGATCGAACCCCTTCTCCTCATAGGGATTGATCATGGTGACGAATTCGCCGGTCGTATGCGTGCAGTAGAGCGCGTCGTTGATGGTCGGCGGAAGAACGGTGGACTCGATGCCGAATTGTTCCTTGTAGGTGCGCGCGGTGAACTCCGAATTGGCGATGTACAAAGCCGAATTGAGTTCGCGCGGATCGCCGGCAAGCTCGTGAAATTCGACATTATGCAGATAAACGACCAGCGGCACGCCTTCGGCAAGAAGCGCCTTTCCGAGCAGGACCGACTTGTGGCACTGCACGACGGCGACGTCCGGTGTGGTCTTCTCGACGGCGAAGCCGGCCGCCTCCCAGGGGAACCAGGCGCGCATCACCGGGTAGCCGGGGAAATTGTCGACAACCGCGGGCTGCCGCAACAGCTTCATCTTGGCGCGCGCCTTAAGGCCGAACATGCCGTCGCCGAACAGCGAGGCGAGGACCGACGCCTGATGGCCGTGCTCGATCAATTGTTCGACCAGGTGATGCGTGTTGGATTGCACGCCGCCGGTGAACTCGGGAATGTACCCGTTGCCGCTTGCAAAAAGCACTTTCATCGTTCTGCTCCTAATTCGGCCCGGGCGAGTATCCGCAAGCCACGGCTCATCAGCTTGCGCCGCGCGCCAAGGGAAGCTTCGACGTCATCGCCCGACACAGCCGGCCGAGCGAAGCGGAAAGCGACAGCGCCGAATACTCCCGCAACAATTTCGAAGCCGGGATCACCTTTCCCGCCTTCAGGTCCCGCGCCAGATAATGCGGGAAGGAATGCATGTATTCCCTGACGATGTCGGCCTTCAGCGGTCCCGACTTCCATGCCTTCACCGCCGAGACGAATTCGTCGGCCGGGGCGGATGCCAAACCTGTATCGTAGGCTTCGAACGTACGCCGCACGATGGCGCGTTCCTTGTCGCTGAGCGACGTCTTTCCGGCTCGTTCGGCAAGCAGGGCGTAGCGGCGGATGTCCTCGGCCGCGTGATGCCACAAACCCTTCCTGGCCATGATGCTCGACCGCTGCAGCAGCGCCTGCATCTCGAGATCGGCGGTCTTCGGCAGGGCCTGCTCCGAGCGATCCAGATACTCATGCAGATCGACCGACTTGTAGACCTCCTCCATGATCGCCCGGTCGTACGCGCCCCAGGCCTTGATCCGGTCGGTGTAGGAAATGACCACCTTGGTGCTGCCGCGGACCATGTCGTGCTGGCGCTGGAAGAACATGAGGCCGTCGACCCTGACGCCCTTGAACCGGCGCGCAAGCCTCAGCATCATCTCATAATCCTGCGACCGGACCAGGGTCTCGTTGAAGCCACCCACCTCGTCGTAGCATCGGCGGCGCACCAGGAGACCCGGCTGGTGGACGTGGCAATATTCGAGATGCGACGGGAAGAAATTGTCCTGGCTGACATGGCCGAAGGCGACGATCTCGTAATCCTGCTCCTCGATCTGGGTCGAGCGCTGGAAACGCGCATATTCGCCGAATGCGAAATCGGCGGCCGGCTCCCGCTCGAAGGCGGTGAGAAACCGCTCAAGCGCCGTCAGGTGCGCGACGTCGTCGTCATCGAATATCCAGACGAAATCTCCTGTGCAGCGCTTCAGAGCAAAATTCAACGCCGTCGATTTCCCGCCATTCTCCTTGCGGTAGTATTCCACCGGCGCCGGGAAAGAGGCCGCCACCGCGCCGGTATCGTCCGTCGAGCCGTCGTCCACGATCAGGATCTGATCCGGCACCACGGTCTGCCGCAGCAGGCTGCCGATGGATTCGGGCAGGAATTTTTGCCGGTTGAAGGTGGGGACGATGACGGTGACCGTCGGTTTGCGCTGCGCAGCCATTGATGACCTCATACTGTTGCCGATGCCCCGTTCGCCGGCATGAGTCCACAGCCATGGCGACGGCCATTGTCCTTGAGGCAATCAGCAGTCATGCCGCCATCCTGCCGATCGAGAAATATTCGATGCCGTAGCGCGCGATCACCTTGGGATCGTAGAGATTGCGGCCGTCGAAGATGAGCGGCGTCGTCAGCGCATCCTTGAGCGCATCGAAGGACGGCGCGCGGAAGCTCTTCCATTCGGTGCAGATCAAAAGCGCGTCGGCGCCGCGCAGCGCCGCCTCCTTGGTGCCGCACAAAAGCAGATCCTCGCGCAGGCCGTAGATCGCCTGGCACTCCTGCATCGCCTCGGGATCGTAGGCCTGCACCTTGGCGCCGGCCGCCCACAACGCTTCCATCAGCGTGCGCGCCGGCGCCTCGCGCATGTCGTCGGTGTTGGGCTTGAAGGCCAGCCCCCAGACGGCGAAGGTCTTGTCCCTGAGCGCGCCCTTGAAATAGTGGTTGACCTTGTCGAACAGGACCGACTTCTGCGCATTGTTGCGCTCCTCGACGGCGCGCAGCAATTTGGCGTCGAACTTGACGCCCTCGGCGGTCTTGATCAGCGCGCGCACATCCTTCGGGAAGCAGGAGCCGCCATAGCCGAGGCCGGGATAGATGAAGTGGTAGCCGATGCGCGGATCCGAGCCGATGCCCTTGCGCACCTCCTCGATGTCGGCGCCCAGCTGCTCGGCCAGATTGGCCATCTCGTTCATGAAGCTGATCTTGGTCGCCAGCATGCAGTTGGCGGCGTATTTGGTGAATTCGGCGCTGCGCACGTCCATCACGATCATCTTCTCGTGGTTGCGGTTGAACGGCGCGTAGAGCTCGCGCATCACCATCTCGGTGTCCTCGCTGG